>JBCBZF010000271.1:0-7263 GCA_039815525.1 Bacteroidota bacterium
GACAAATGGTTTTGCTCTTAAATGGGATGATGCTTGTACCTGGATCATATTTAAACGTAAAAACCTGCTTATCTTCTGGGTAAAAGACATTCGTAAACAGGTTCCCAATATCTTTCGATGCCTGATTTGTGAAAGCATTGTTTGTAGCATCCCATCCAGTAGGTAAACTGTTTGCCGCTTTACCGATCATTTTTTTTGCGACCAGCTTCTCCATGTTTTTTACAAATTCATCTTTGTCATCAGAAATGATTAAGGCTTCAACCATATCCACACTCACGTCTAATCCAAATAATTTCAAAACAGGGGCAAATGCAGTCTTAGTTATCTTGACACTCTCCTTCAATCCCTCGCTGACCCAGTAAGAATTCAAAGCGTCTTTCGCAATTCTCAGGACATTGGCTGCGCATTTTGGATTGGCGGCACTGGCTTTGGGGGAAACAGAGGTATTCGCTGCATTTCCGGCAATCAAACGAAACTCTTCCTGCCCCATATTGGCAGTCAGGCCGGAGATCACATCTTTCATCCCCATAAAGTCCATTTCAATTTTCTCTTGTGCTTTCAGGAAGATAGGCCCTGTCATCAGCCATAGCATCACAATCAGGATGTAGTTTTTTTTCATCACAATCAATGTTAAAGGTGAAACAATACTGAATACATGTCTGACCAAATGGAGGCGTACCGATGCATCTCATCAGCCGATCCCATGGTCGATGAAAGGGAAAAGTGGATCGCAAGCAGCGATGTCAGCCTTAAAATCTTCTGCGATAGCTTAATTGGACAGTGTTCGACTTATTGAGCCCCAGACTGGCAGTGGTAGAGGAAAAGCGTTGATCGGGATTGTCTGCATTTGTACGTCTCCAGCGGACTACATTGGCAACATTGGTCTTCAGGTCCAATTGGGTGTTGGCCTGGTCGAAAAATATCGATACCCCGGCATTGCATTCGGCTGCCAATCGGGTGGTATTGTCCACAAATCGCTGTTGTGAAAAGGGATTGATCTGTGTGCTTTTACCAATCCCACCTTCAAGCTGAAGCTGCCCGTACAGTAAAACAGCAGGCAAAAATATCCAGTTGACGGAGGCACTGGGACCGATATTAAAGCCGTCAAAATTCTGTTGAAATTCGCCCTCAGAGCCTTCATTGGTATAATCATAGGTGGCTTCTCCCCCAATGGAATAGAAAAGTGCCTGCTCTTTGGAGAGTTTAGGATAATACTCAGCACTTACACCAGCCCGAACGCCCCAACTCTGGTTGCTTGTCCGAAAACCAGCCGTTGCACCTCCATACATTCTGGCGTTCAATGCCTCCCGAAGTTTCTTGATGGTCGGTATATATGTTTGATAGCCGACCGAATCTTCCTGGGCGATCAGTTGACCTGCGCCGAATAACAGCATGAATGAAAAGCTAATGAATATGCGTACGCTTGTCATGTTTGTAAATGTTAGTGGTAAAAAGGATATGTGCAGCTGAAAGAGAGGAAATCAAACCTGGCGGATGATTTCTTGAACCATTGAAAGGGAAAAGAGAAGCGCCTCAGCAAGCTGAAGAGAAGACTTAAAACCGTATCCGATACGAGAGTTGGACAGGGTTGGCATTGTTCAGGCCGAGGCGGGCGTTGGTGGTGGTGAAGCGCTGATCAGGGTTGTCAGCATTTCGTCGCATGTTGCGGGTAATCTCAGCTACATTGACCGAGATGTCCACCTGGGACTTGCCTTTGTTCAGAAATGCAACGACGCCAGCCGTTGCATTTGCCCCATATAGCGACGTATTGTCAACTGAGCGATCGAGCGTTACTGGCTCAATACGGGTACTGTTCCCCACTCCTGCATTAATCTGAACATGTCCGTGGAGCAAGACCTGAGGGACCAACACCAGGTTCAAGCCCGCCTTGGGTCCGCCTACTACTTTATTCGCGTTTTGCATGACCTCATCAGCTCCTCCCTCATTGGTATAGTCATAATGGACACTGATCCCGTATGAAGGAAAGATCCTGGCATCCTCATCCACTTGAGGATAATACACGGCATCAAGGCCCGCACAAGCTGACCAACCCTGATTGTCGGCCCCAAGGCCCAGGCTTCCTCCGCCATAGACGTTTCCTCCTTCTTCTCCAAGCCAAAGGAGAATATTAGAAGCTGCCCTGACGTCAATCCCGCCATATATCGGGGGATCATCCTGCGCATGCAGGAATCCTGAGCCGAAAAAAAAGAGCATGAAAAGCGCAAACAAAATGCGTCCTGTCTTCATCGTAATGAATGTAAAAGGTAAAACAATACGTTAAGACAGGTTGATAGAAAGGAATCAGACCGTGCGATCATGATATTTCCTTCCCCAAATGTTGACGGGGAGTCGGTTGAAATATACAATCATTCGATCAATTGTCCAGATTCTCCCGGAAAAGATTGGTCTTTTTCCACAAAAGACCTCTTGGCCCTCACCAATCCTTCACTGGTTTGAATTTGTTGGGGGAAAAGTCCATATTTACGGCTCAATTTCAAGACCGAACTATTGGAAGCTGCATCTACCATCCAAACCGTATTATTCTGGATCTTTGCAATCCTCGGCCTAGCCGGTGGAATCGGGCTGGTTTTCAACCGGAATCCGGTGTACGCCGCCCTGAGCCTGATCCTGAATTTCTTCAGCATTGCAGGTCTGTACCTCTCTTTGGGGGCTGAGTTTCTGGCTGCCATTCAGGTACTGGTATATGCCGGGGCCATCATGGTATTGTTTCTCTTTGTGATCATGCTGCTGAATTTGGAGGAAGAGCAAGGCGTTCTCAAATTCGATGCCCGAAGAGGAGCTGCATTTATTCTTGGGATCGCCTTCATCGCAGAAATGCTGCTGATTTTCCGCGATTTCAGTAACTATGGAATGGGCGGTTCTTTCACTTTCGGCTCGGTAGAATCAGTGGGACAGGAACTGATGACCAATTATCTGTTTCCATTTGAAATGATCTCCGTGGTGCTGCTCGCAGCCCTGATCGGAGCCATCGTTGTGGCCCGCAAACACACCTACCAATAATCCATCTGACACATCTTTTCGACCATATCTATGGAATTTCTCGCACCAAATGCTTTTACCTACCTCACCGTCTCGGTGTTGATGTTTGCATTGGGCACCATCGGCGTCATGACCCGACGCAATGGCATCGTGGTCTTTATGTGCATCGAATTGATGCTCAACGCGGTGAATCTTGCCCTGGTCAGCTTCTCTAAAATGCACAATGGCGCTGAAGGCGTAGACGGTGCTGCGGGGTCCATGCTGGTCTTTTTTGTGATGTGTGTCGCTGCCGCTGAGGCAGTGGTTGGGCTGTCCATTGTGATTGCCCTCTTCCGCAACCGTCTGGATGTGGACATCAATAACATGAACATTTTCAAGTGGTAGATACATGAACGCACTCTATCCGCTGATCGTCATCCTCCCCCTCCTCGGCTCGGCCATTATTGGTCTGACCGGATTCCTGAACGAAGGGTTCAGAAAACAGGAAAAACTAATCGGAGCCATTGGTACCCTGGCTGTAGCCATTCCCTTTGTCCTGATTTTGTTGGCCTTCTTATCCTTCGATGGCAATCCCATTACCGTGGATGGCTTGTTTACCTGGATGAAAACCGGGGACATTGACATCAGCTTCCATTATCAGCTTGATCAGCTTTCCCTTCTGATGGGCATGATCGTAACCGGTGTTGGATCACTGATTCACATCTACTCCATCGGTTATATGCACGGAGATCCGGGCTACTACAAGTTTTTCGCCTATCTCAACCTCTTCATTTTCTCCATGAACAATCTGATTCTGGGAGACAATATGGTGGTGATGTTCCTGGGCTGGGAAGGTGTAGGGGTTTGTTCCTACCTCCTGATCGGATTCTGGTACAGCGACATGATGAAGGCAAAAGCAGCCCAGAAAGCTTTTGTGGCCAACCGAATTGGTGATTTCGCCCTGATTGTGGCCATGATGCTGATTTTCAATCAGATTGGCAGCCTGAAGTTTGCAGATATCATTGCCCCGGAAAATGTAGCTCTTTATGGGAACAGCACCTTCTGGATCGCACTCTGTGTGTTCATTGCGGCGACTGGTAAATCGGCCCAGATACCACTCTTTGTCTGGTTGCCGGATGCGATGGCTGGTCCAACGCCCGTTTCAGCTCTGATCCACGCGGCGACCATGGTTACCTCCGGGATCTACCTGATTACCCGGATTCACCCAGTCTTCCTGGCTGCACCCGATGTCATGGTGATTATCACAGTGGTAGCAGGCTTGACCGCATTAATGGCCGCTTTGATAGCAGTTGCACAAAACGACATCAAAGGTGTGCTGGCTTATTCTACCGTTTCACAACTTGGTTATATGTTTATGGCATTGGGAGCAGGTGCATTTACTGCCGCCATCTTCCACGTCATGACACACGCCTTCTTCAAAGCCTGTCTCTTCCTTGGTTCTGGATCGGTGATTCACTCCATGGAGCACATGCACACCGTCGAAGATCCACAAGACATCCGCACCATGGGTGGCTTACGGAAATATATGAAAGCGACCAGTTCTACCTTCTGGATATCAACCTTCGCCATTGCAGGAATTCCATTGTTGTCCGGTTTCTTCTCCAAAGACGAAATTCTGGCCAGCCTTTTCTTCAACGGCTACAACAATGGGATCTATTGGTTCATTTGGGGCATCGGTATCTTTACCGCCATCCTGACGGCTTTCTACATGACGCGGGTTACGTTCCTCACTTTCGAAGGCAAGGAGCGCTTTCCCGATACCAAACACCCACATGAAAGTCCCCCATTGATGACCATTCCCCTTTGGGTTTTGTCCATTCTGGCCATCTTCGCTGGTTATCTGGGGCTCCCATACCTGATTGGGCACGGTCATTATCACGTACTGAACGAAATGTGGTTGGGTAAAATCATCAACAACCGCGATCTGCATACCCTGATGGAAGAACACCATACCATGGAGTACATCCTTTTGGCGCTGGCAGTTCTGATATCCGTGGGAACAGTCTTCTGGACCATTAACTTCTATCGGAGAAATGATCTGGAAGGAGACGCCATCATCCGTCGTCGCCTGGGTGGCTTTTACGAAGTGATGAAAGGTAAATTCTTTGTGGATGAATTTTACAATGCAGCCATCATTCGTCCATTTGTCTGGGCTGGTGAGCACATTATCTTATGGTTTGACAATAATATCATTGACGGTCTTGTCAATGGCGCAGGCAATGTTACCACAGCAGTTGGTGAAGTATTCCGAAAGTTACAGACCGGTGTGGTCTCCAACTATGTCTTCATGGTGTCTGCTGGGGTGGTCCTGATTTTGACCTACCTGATTTTCGGATAAAACATAGATTCCTTTTCAGGAAAAAGAAGGCGGTTGATCGTATCAGATCGGCCGCCTTTTTCGTTTCCTGAGAAAGATCCCTCCCGAACGGGACATATTCCCACGATAACGGCTCTGATAAATTTCCCTGAGATCGTAATTTTGAACTGGAAATAACGATAATGGAAAAAGTTTCAACTCTGCCGGAACGCCTGCCGGACTTTTACATGGTAGGAGGCCAAAAATGCGGTTCAACCTTTGTCCACCGCATGGTCGACGAACACCCAGACGTATATATGCCTCATTTCGAGGTGCGTTTTCTGGAAAGCCCTGATTTTGACGACAGCGGCCGCGAGCGTTTTCTCGCTTTGTTTGACGGTCAGCCGACGCATATCAAAGTAGGCTCTAAAGCGCCTGCTTACATGGACAAGCCAGAGGAACATGCGCCACGCATCAAGGCGATCAGTCCTGATGCGGTTTTTGTGGGCATCCTCCGCAATCCCGTGAAACGGGCTATCTCGGCTTATTTCCATTATACCCGCTACGGCCTCATTCCCCCTATGCCACTCGAAGAAGGTTTTGACAAAATCCTGAATCGAGAAATGGGGATCTACCAGGCAGCAGCCGACCAAATCATTGAGTTTGGCATGTTTGCCAAGCACATTGAAGTCTATCATCAGCACTTCGATCCCAATCAGTTTTTGTTCATCACCTATGATGAACTCAAAGCGGACAATCTGGGCGAGTTGAAGCGGATTTATGACTTCATTGGTGTAAATGCCGATTTTGCAGACAAGCAATCTTTTGACCGTACATCCAATAAGAGTATCTATTCGCTCAAAAGACTCAAAGTACGGAAAGCTATTCTTGATCGTAAATTTGCCTATTACCTCAATCGCACCCGCTTCCGCAAAAAGAAACGCAACCTCATTGACCAGTTGATTTGCAGTGTCTTGCTGCGCTATGACCGCCTGATTTTGGCCCGCACGGTTAAAGATGATGTGCAGCCAAAGGCCTCAGAGGCATTGCTAAGTCGTCTTCGTGAGATGTATCGTGAGGACATTGAACACTTGGAAGACTTGCTGGATAAAGACCTCTCGGCATGGCTGAAGAGGGGCGAGGGGCGAGGTGACAGGAGCGAGCTAAAGGAAGCAACAAGTGGAGCTTGACAGTCCTGAAGCCTTGCGTAAACTGATTTCTCAGCTTGGGAATCAGTATAGACCTGAATGATGATCACGAATGCTTTTGTAAGCGTCTTTGGACATAGTGTGTATTTTGCAAAAAACCACTACGAGACAAGTAAAAAAGCATGCGTGATAAACCTTCTGCTTTTACCCGCTCCTCATCCCTCTTAAAAACTGCAATTTTCTAATTCAGCTCTCCCATAACTATTTGTACATTTGGGCGTTCTGTGATTAAGCACGGAAAGCTGTAAGTATGAAAATTGGGATTGTCTGTTATCCAACTTACGGTGGCAGCGGCGTTGTTGCGACCGAGTTGGGAAAATCATTGGCGGCAAAGGGTCATCAGATCCACTTTATTACCTATAGTCGCCCCATTCGCCTGGATCTTTTCTCCGAAAACATCTTCTATCACGAAGTCCGGACCAAAGATTATCCACTCTTCGACTTCGTGCCCTACGAGTCTGCCCTGGCCAGCACCATGGTTGACGTGGCACGATATCACGATCTGGATCTGTTTCATGTTCATTATGCTGTACCACACGCTTCAGTCGCGTTCCTGGCCAAACAAATCCTCAAGGAATACGACCGGGATGTTCCAGTGATCACCACTTTACATGGAACCGATATCACTCTGGTCGGTAAAAATCAATCCTATGAACCAGTGGTCAGCTTCTCCATTGACCGGAGTGATGGCGTAACCGCAGTTTCTCAGTTCCTGAAAGATGCGACCCTGGAAAATTTTGCGGTCAAGGCCGACATTCA
>JBCBZF010000829.1:0-3338 GCA_039815525.1 Bacteroidota bacterium
ACATGGCATGCCATGTCCCTGCAAATGATCCTTGAAAAGGAATTTAATTCTTGCTCAGGCGCCACTGCGCACTCCACCAGTTTGGTTTCATGGGCCCTGCTTCCAGACGTGAACCTTCAATGTGAAGGTATTGGTCTTGTTTCCAGAAATTCTGGATACGATAGAAGCCGGTTTTACCAACCGGAACCAATCGCCACATGGCGCTGTGCCAACCGGGTTTGATGCCTCCGGCTTCGATACGGCCACGTTCGACATGCAGATAGTAATCGGTTCGACCGTCTTTTTTCCAGCGATTTTTGATACGATAGAGATTTTGCCCAGGATTTACTGGTTCGAATGTCCATTGTGCGCTCCACCAATTGGGCTTGATGCCAGTGGCATTGACACGTGATCCTTCAATGTTGATGCCGTAAGTGGTTTTTCCATCTTTCTTCCAGCGATTGTAGATGCGTACCAGTCCCATTGCATTTGGGCTGACCGAAGCGGTGGAGGCTGTATTGAAAGGACGCTTTTTTACAGCTGACTTGATGGTCTGGGCATCGATTGTCGCAGTGCTCAACAAGATGATGCAGGCGAGGATGAATGCATTTTTTTTCATTGGTTCGGTTTTAGGGAGTTTTTGATCGTTTATGTGAATGGGGTATCCCTGATTCACAAGCACAATCTGGCGGTTTTCATCCCTGAAACCGATAAGGGAATTCTAATGAAACAGTCGTAGCTGGCAAGTGGTAGAAAAAGATCAGTAAGTGGTCGGAATGAATAGAAATCTATTTCAGACTTTCGCCTTTTTCTGATCCGTTTCTGCTGATGCCTTTTTCCAAAGCTTCCTGAATGCCTTTTAAGCCTTCAGAGAAACTGCCCATCTCCCGCACCAATTGGCTGAGCTTGTCTGCGCTCAGGCTTTTCTGCTCGCGATACAGCCGACAAATCTCTTCCCAGCGTGTTGCGTCATTATCTGATGCAAAACCATTCATCTCTTTGAAACGGATCATATTCGCTTCAGCGCCGCTGGTGAGGGTTTGGGATTCTCCTTCATAATGCGACAGGATCAGGGTTTCCAATTCCTGATTGTTCATAATGGGCGCAACCTTTTCGACCAGCTTATTCATGTTTCGATAAGAACCTTGTAACAGGAAAGGCGGCTCCGTCCGGAACAAATCTTCCTGTCCGGCAGATTTGATATAGGCTTGATTCACATTGAGAATCACATCCCGTATCACAAACAGCTTCTGTAAAACCGTGTGCATCTCTTGTAGTTCCTCACCCGAAAGATTGCTGCTTAGGTCGGCACTTAACTCACGTTTGCCTTCCGCCATCTCGATAATGGCCAGGACATCTTCACGTGGCATGCTGGACATCCGACTCAGCACCTGATTGGACGTCAGACTGTTTTCGATATAGCTCAGTTTGAACAAATCAGCACTGTCGCCGATGATGTCGCCCAGATTATAGGTATCAGCCCGGTTGGCGAGCATGTCTGGAATCTGGAACTTCTCGCCACTTTCGGTATAAGGATTACCTGCCATGACGACAGCAACCTTTTTCCCACGCAGATCATAGGTCCTGGTTTTGCCTTTGTAAACCCCTTCAATCTTCCGCTGGGCATCACAAAGAGAAATGAATTTCTGCAAAAACTCCGGATGACAATGCTGAATGTCATCGACATAAAGCATGACATTGTCGCCCATTTCGAGCGCCAGGTTGAGCTTTGCCAGTTCTTCGCGGGCAGCAGCATTGGGTGCCTCGACCGGATCAAGGGAAGTTACCTGATGACCAATTGCTGGTCCGTTTACTTTCATGAAAATGAGTCCCAGACGATTGGCGACATATTCCATCAATGTGGTTTTGCCATATCCGGGTGGTGAAATCAGCAGCAGCAAGCCCATTCGATCGGTCCGGGTCTGGTCTCCCACCGTTCCCATCTGCTTGGCGAGATTGTCTCCAATGATGGGCAGGTAGAGTTTGTCAATCAGCTGGTTCCGAACAAAGGAAGTCAGGACCCTCGGACGGAAACTCTCCAGCCGGAGTGATTCGCGATATTCAGTTAGCAAACGGCTTTTTTCTTCGGTAAAGGTCTTGAAAAGCGGTACTACCTCCTGGTCATAGGCCTTCATTTTCGCCACAAAAGCATGGTAATCCAAGGTATATTTCCCTTCTTCAATCACTGCATGCTCTCCTACCAGACCCTTGATGTCGGTATGCAGGGAAACATTGACCACTTCTTTTGCCTCAAATCCACCCCGGAATACGAGGGCCGCAGCTTCTTCCGCAAACGGATTTTCGCCTCCATTGCTTTCTACAAAGGCCCGCAGCCAGGTACGGATCAATTCATACCGATCAGCAGAGGCTTCTTTTAACGCGTCCAGAGCCTTATTGAAGCGGGTAGTAAATTTCTTTTTCTTCAGATACGCAAGAAAAGCCTTGTGCAAATCAGCGGCTTCTTTGCTTACCACAAAGCTTTCCCCCAGGGCCAATTCATGAAAGAGATAATCAGCAGCAGATTCAGCGAGTTTTTCATCGAATAACTCAGTCATGGTTAGGAAGACCCGCATGTTTTCCGCGATATCATCGATCAGGCTGCCAAATTCCTGCGTATTGGGGAATAGTTGCAAAATCTCACCGGCGCCTTTCAGGCGGGCCAGCATGAGATTTTTTTCGGTCTCGCCAATATAGCCTAACCAAAACAACTGCGCACAGGCTCTGGCTTCGGGCGTAAAACGTAACAGCTCAATGTTACCATGTAACTCAGCCAGGGCTGATAGCAGCAAAGCCGCATCATGGTCATGAATGCCTTTCACATAGCCTTCTTCAAAGCGACGCGACATAAAATCACGCACTTGCTGTTCCATTTCTTTTGCATCCAACACCTGAAATGCATCCATTGACATACTATCCGGTTGTTGTAACCAGCTCAGCATACGCCAGGCGAGATATTCTGCACGGTAGACAGATTGATTTTCCGATATCAAGGACTGCGACCAAACCGAACGCGTAGACACAAAATCCTCATCGTCAATCGCTTCGAAGAAATTTGTTCCGGTCAAATGAACACACATTTCGTCCTTACGTGGGACAATGGTCAAATCCAAGGTTTGGGTATTGACCGAGAATTGGTGGCGACCGAAGCGAATGATGTTTTCACCATCGACGAATAATTCGGTTCGGTCTTGCAATTGGCGGATCGCATCTTCCCGCAGGGTTTTCAATTGGGCCTGTAAATCCCCTTTTTACTGGATTGGCGATTCAATTCTACACCAATGTTCGCCCCTTTGAACCAAGGGAGCGGGATTACTCAGTAGTCGGTTCCTTCTATGTGTTTGCCATATGGATTGGTTTTG
>JBCBZF010000796.1:0-3511 GCA_039815525.1 Bacteroidota bacterium
CCGAGACCTACCCTGAACTGGACTATGCAGTGGCAGTTTTACCGAGGGGGAAAAAGGCGGCGACCCTTGCTTTTTCGACGGCATTCGTGATTTCCGAAGCGGCCCCTTTCCCTGATGATGCCTGGCAGTTGTTGTCATACATGGCTGGCAAAGAAGGCATGAAGGAATGGACCCAGTCCGGTATTGCCTTGCCGACCCGTCGCTCCGTGGCCGAAGCGAATCAATTTGACAAACATCCGATTTATAAGACCTTCATGGAAAGTGTGCCATTCTCGCGGCTTTATCAGGTCCGCTACATGGAGCGCTGGTCGGATGAAATGCTGGCGACGATGCAATCTTTTTTTTACAAAGACACGCCCATTCGTCCGGCCATGGAAAAGCTTCAGCAGAAAATTACCAAATACAAACTGCCATGAAACTTCGTTTTGCTTCTGTAAAAGGGGAACAGCAGTTCTGGGCCTGGACCTTTCTGGGAGTACCCTTATTGCTGTTGGGTATTTTTGTCTTCTTCCCAATCGTCTTTGCCTTCGTGGTGAGCTTTTACGACTGGAATCTGTTGTTGCCGGATAAGCCCTTTGTTGGCCTGGCCAATTATGTCGAAGTCTTACAGGATGAAGTCTTTTTGAAATCAGTCAAAAACACCATCATCTACACCATCGGTGTGGTCCCGACCCAAACCTTTGCCGCCCTCTTTCTGGCCTTCATCATGAACCAGAAGATCAAGGGACGGACCTTTTTTCGCATCGCCTTTTATGTGCCGGCCATTACCTCTTCGGTGGTCACCTCGATCATTTTCGTCTGGATTTATTCCAAGCCGGGGCTGTTCAACTATCTACTCGCCAGCGTGGGCATTGATTCACAGATTGACTGGCTGACCAATCCCACCACGGTTTTGCCCTCCATCATGATGCTCAATGTCTGGACCACTTCGGGCTTCTTTATGGTCTCCTTCCTCGCGGGTTTGCAGAGCATTCCGCAAAGCCTCTACGAAGCCGCCAAAATCGACGGTGCCAATGCCTGGCAACAATTCTGGCAAATCACGGTCCCGATGGTGCGGCCCATTACCTTTTTTGTGATGGTGATGAGCCTGATTGGCTGCTTTCAGGTCTTCGACCAGATTTTCATCATGAGTGGCGGCGGCCCTGACAATGCCTCGACCACGATGTCATACTTTGTGTATCAGAATTCCTTCAAGTATTTCCGATTTGGATTTGGTGCGGCCTCTGCGGTAGTGCTGGCGATCATCATTTTCATTTCGACCTATTTGCAGAAAAAATATGTGCCCTCAGAAGCCTACTAAGCCGTAATTCGCATGAAAAACCTCAAAGTAATCGCGTTCTATTCGGTGCTGTTGGCATTTACGGCACTCTACCTGGGACCATTCCTATTCTCCATCTCGATCTCCTTCAATGCAGATAAGGACGTGTTTGAATGGCCGATTGAACTCTTTCCCAGTCAGACGACTCTGGACAATTATAAAGCAGTTTGGAATGATTTACCCTTCAGCAAATGGTTGCTCAACAGCGTCATCATTACCGCTGTCCAAACGGTTGCCAATGTCTTCTTTTCCGCTCTGGCGGGCTTTGCATTCGCCCGACTGGCGTTTTCTGGCAAAAAGCTGCTGTTCACCCTGCTATTGAGCAGTCTGATGATCCCTGGTATCATCCTTCTGGTGCCAAAGTTCATTGTCCTCAATCAGTTTGGCATGATCAATTCCTACGCTGGCCTGATTCTACCGGGGCTGGTGGGCATTCCGAATATCTTTTTGATGAAACAGTTCTTTGAGACCATTCCCCGGGATTTAGATGAAGCGGCCCTGATCGACGGCTGTTCCTATTTCCGGATGTTCTGGCAGCTGTTTATGCCCATCTCTAAACCGGCTTTGGCCGCCGTAGCGATTTATACCTTCCAGGGTTCCTGGAATGAATTTCTCTGGCCGGTAATTGTGACCGTGACCGAAGAAATGTACACCCTGCCGCTTGGCATGGCCAGTCTCAAAAGTGAACTGCAAACCAACTGGCCGCTGCTCATGGCTGGCACCATTCTGATCTCCCTGCCGACTCTGGCGATCTTCATTTATTTCCAGAAATACTTTGTACAGGGGGTGGCCAGTTCGGGACTAAAAGGATAATGGGGGGGCGAGCGACGAGGAGCGAGATTTGGAATTGATGAAATGGACACAATAGCGGGTTGGGATGGAATCCCGATCTAATCGGGAAGCGGCGGATGGAAAGTGGCATAAAGAAAAAAATAAAGAATAAAAAAATGGCAAGCATAGAACTCAAACATATTCAGAAAGTATATCCCGGCGCGGATCGCGCCACCATTGAAAACGCTGATTTGTCCATCAAAGACAAGGAATTCATCGTCCTGGTGGGACCATCCGGCTGTGGCAAATCTACCCTGCTGCGCATGATCGCAGGCCTGGAGGAAATCACCGGAGGCGACATGATGATCGAGGACATCCGGGTCAATGAACTGTCCCCCAAAGACCGGGACATTGCTTTTGTCTTCCAAAACTATGCGCTCTATCCACACATGACGGTCTATGAAAACATGGCCTTTGGGCTCAAACTGCGGAAGACACCCAAAGCCAAAATGGATGCTTTGATCAAAGAAGCCGCCGAAACCCTCAATATCACTCATTTGCTGGACCGGCGGCCCAAGGATATGTCCGGTGGTCAGCGCCAGCGGGTGGCCATTGGTCGGGCCATTGTACGTGATCCGAAGGTATTCCTCTTTGATGAGCCATTGTCCAATCTGGATGCCAGTCTGCGCGTGCAGATGCGTTCTGAGATCCGGCGCTTGCACCGGGAATTACAAGCCACCATGGTCTATGTGACCCATGATCAGATTGAGGCCATGACGATGGGAGACAGGATCGTGGTGTTGAAGGATGGCAAAGTGATGCAGTTTGACACCCCCATCAATCTCTTCAATAATCCACAAAATAAATTCGTGGCTGGTTTTATTGGGAGTCCGTCGATGAATTTCCTCCATGGTCATATCCACATGGAAGGCGAAAAAATCCAGTTTCGCTCTGAGGACATGTATTTCAGCCTGCCTCCTTCCTTCCGGGAAAAACTGATGCCCTATGTAGACAAGAAGATCATCTATGGTTTTCGGCCGGAATACGTTTATGACAAAGCCCTGGAAACTGAGCGGCAGTTGTCAGAAGATGTGAAAATGAAAGTAGTTTCGGTCGAGCCGATCGGGTCGGAAAGCTATATCTACTTCTCTTATCTGGGCTGTCCGGGCAATGTGTTTTGTATGCGCAGCAGCTCACAGACGCCCTACAAAATTGGCCAGGTGGCGACGGTTGGGGTAGACATCGGGCGACTCCGCTTTTTCGATGCGGAAACCGAGGCGCGCGTCCTTTAATCGCTGATTTTCCTCCCTTTATTCTATTTGATCCTCCCATCCCAAAAATATGAACCGTCCATCAGATACTTCATTTCATCCCTGGCAGATTACCGTTGGCAAAAGTGATCCTTACACTGGCATTGTCGCA
>JBCBZF010001002.1:0-2672 GCA_039815525.1 Bacteroidota bacterium
GCCTTGAAATGTGCTTCCGTCAATCTGGGGGGAAGAAAAAGAACCAACTCAATCTGATGTTCTGCTGCCAAAGCAAACAGTTTTGCGAGATCGTGTACAAAAGCTTCATTGGGAAGCTGGGAATACGCTTGCGAAGCTATTTTTTTTCTCTCTGTCAGGCTTTCGGGATGGTCAAGAAAGAATTGGCGGCGCTTTTGTAGTTCTGCTGGTTTTTCCTGAGAAAGTTGCGTGTTAAAGGATAAATAGCCATCTCGATTTGGGCCGAGGGAAGCATTTTGCCCTTTCCCTTGCCGCATGAAGGAAATGATTTCTTTATACATCCCAAGCTTCCATATCTTTTCCACATTGGCAACGAGATAATTGTGCTGACTATTTCGTTTGAGAGAGTCAGACCAGCTACTCTCAGAAATGATGCGGTAGGTATCTGGCAATTGGCGCCATTGTTGAAAATAACGGCTTTGGCGGGTATGTACATTTTGGTCGGGCAGTGGATTGAGCATTTGTAATTCCAGAAAGACCGTTTTCCCATCAATCTGACCACTTTTCATCAATTCACCCAGCAAATACTCCGGCTCAGGTGTGAAGCTTGCTGCATAGCCTAGATTGAAGGCTTTCTGCCCGGTCAGATTTTCAAAAACTTCTGGAACCAAATGCCGGTAGGTACGGCTGCTGCCAACGAAGTAGACCTCCGCATCGAATTGATTCTCTTCCAGATAGTTGATTTTTGCCCGCCAGCCCAGATTGCCCCAATAATACGGCAAGATGGCTTCGATGCTGAGATTGATCACCAACAGCAAGGCAAAGAAACCGATGATATGGAGGATAAATCTGCGCATCAAAACTGGAAATAAATAAAGCTTTGGGGGCTGCCCCAGTGTTCAAGAATCATGAATGCAAGGAAAAGATATATACTCCACCGAAGAAATTTGGATGCAGGCATAGCCGCAAGGGCATATTCTTTGTCTCGGTTGAGCCATTCTCCCATTAGTAAGATTACGATGAAGGGGAATGCTGTGAGTGCCTGAAGCTGAATCTGTAGTAAATCAGGATCGGCCATTTCTCTCAGGTATCCAAAAGCTGCGCCCAGATCCGGTGCACGGAAAAAGATCCATGCCACCACGGTGATGAAAAATGTACCCAGCATTTGGAAGGTCTCACGGATTGTTGGGAAGAATCTTCCTGCTGCGACGACATCCAGATTGCGACGGTTTTGTCCCGCAAGTAATAAAGGCAGAAAGTACAGTGCATTCAATGCTCCCCAGAAGATGAACGTCCAGTTTGCACCGTGCCAGAATCCACTTACCAGGAAAATGGCCATGGTATTGCGGATCTGCATATTTCTTCCGCCTCTGCTGCCACCTAGTGGGATGTATAGGTAATCCCGAAACCAGGTGGAGAGGGAAATGTGCCATCGTCGCCAGAACTCCGCAATGTCTCTGGAAAAATAGGGATACCTGAAATTGGTCATCAATTCGAAGCCAAACAGACGGGCCGTACCGATGGCGATATCAGAATAACCACTGAAATCTCCATAAATCTGGAAAGCGAATAAGATGGCACCTAATAGTAAGCTGCCCGCAGGGACCGTTTCTGTTTGGGTAAAAGCCACATCTACGTAGGCAGCGGCTGTGTCCGCGACCACTACCTTTTTGAACAAACCCCACAAAATTTGCCGCATACCATCCGTGGCTTTGACAGGATCAAAGGAAGGGAGATGCTCAAATTGTGGCAAGAGCTTCGCAGCACGTTCAATCGGTCCGGCTACCAACTGTGGAAAGAAAGCGACATAGGCAAAAAAAGCGATTGGATCTTTCACTGCCTGCATATCCCGCCGATAGATGTCAATGGTATAGCTGAGGGTCTGAAAAGTGTAGAAGCTGATGCCGACCGGTAGGATGATGTTGAGGCTGGCTGGATGTGTCTCCAGGCCAATGCTGTTGAGAAGCAGAGAGAGATTATCTGAGAAGAAATTGAAGTATTTAAAAAAGCCCAGAAAGCCGAGATTGACAGCCAGACTCAGCCACAGGAATCCTTTCCTGGTTCTGGGGGTATCCGTTTTCTCTAATTGCAAGCCCACCCAAAAATCAATCATGGAGCTGATCGCAATCAGACTCAGAAAACGCCAGTCCCACCAGCCATAGAAAACATAGCTGGCAAGCAATACCAATACATTCCGCCGGTGGCGGTTTTTTGCGGCCCATCCCCAATACAAGGGGAAAACGGCACACAGAAAAACAATGAATGTAAAGGAATTAAACAGCATGCTTGGCTTCCGTTACAGGATTTTTCAGGCGTTTAGGCCCTTGCCTGGATTGACGATAGCCGGTTTTGAGGGCTTTCCCAAAACGTCCAAGGGCAGTGAAAAAATCTTTGGGATTGCGCAGCACTGCGCGGTTAATAGCAAAATAGTAGAGACTCAACAACAGGTATTCCGGCCATTGCCTCAGGGGCAGCATGTTGAACATGAAATACATATTGCCATCGAAATGATGCTGAGCTTTGACATTGGATTGATGGGTCCAGGAGCGAATGCCGCCCTTGCGATTGCCGATGTGAACCAGACGTGCCAGGGGGTCAAACAGGAAAAAGCCGAACCTACGACTGATGCGCAGACAAAAATCACTTTCTTCCCGATGGGCACCTTTGACATATCGCTCATCCATCCCCCCAAC
>JBCBZF010000993.1:0-2708 GCA_039815525.1 Bacteroidota bacterium
CTGTATCGGGTGATATCTCCTTAATCATCATTTTATCAGAAAAAATATATGGAATGAGAGGGCTTTCATGCTCATATGGATAAACACGAACCTAATACATGCAAACCATGAGAAACTTATCAATTTTGATGTTCCTTCTCCTATTATTGGGATTGAGTGCTTGTTCGTCGGCCAAAAAAGCGGGTTCAGCTGGTTTGAACTTCGCCAAAGCACCCAAAGATGCGTTTAACTTCACCGAACAAAGCACTGACAAGAGCTACGGATACACAAAGGAAAATCCCATCATGGTTGGTGGTGGCGCGAGAAACGAACATGTATACCTTGCTGAATTACGAGGACCAAATGGAGAAGATATCTCATACATTCGCCTTGGAAGTTGCTGTTCATTCAAAACGCCCAATGGGTTCATGGGTGCAGGCTTACTGGATGAGTATGAAGTTAGCTGGGATGGGCAAACTGAAGCAGTTCATTTGTACATCAATATGTATGACTATGCGCCACTGAAGGTTCCAGTTGGCTTTAGCAGGAGATAGTTTCCCCAAATTTCAAAACCTCAACCTGATACAAGGTGATTCACCCAAAACTTTCCTGAAAATTGGCGATAAAATCCCTGATATAACTCTTCCCTACATCAGTCTTTCGGTAAGCCAAATACTGATTGCGAAGCAGGCCATTTACCCCGATTCGCTTGCGGCACAAATCTTCAGTATGCCGGAAGGCATCAAAGATCCATTTCGGGAAACTCAAAACGCCCATATTGGCCCGAACCATCTCCACTGCTACTGATGTAAAAGGAATGGCGGAAATCTTGCGGGGATTGATCTGCTTGGGTTTAAGCAAAAGGTCAAATAGCGGCACACTTTCCAAAGGAAAAGAGTGGATAATCACATGCAGATCCGTAAAATGCCCTGCTTCCAGCCATGAGACTTCCGCCAAAGGGTGTTCAGGATGCATCAGACAATGAATTTCATCTTCACATAATAGGACACTCTCAATGTTCTTGCCGGATGGTTTGGTCGTCACCAAAGCAATATCAATCTCTCCTGATAAAAGCTTGGGAATGGGCTGATAGGTCGCTTCCAGAATGATATCTACCTCAATATCCGGGTAAAGAATCCCCATTTTCTGGATAAAGGCGGGTAGTCCCTGATAAAATGATGTACACTCTGCCCCAAGTCGGACCTGCCCTTTGGAGCCCTCATTGAGGCTACGGATTTGTCCAAAGCCTTCCTCGATAGTCTCGAATAATTTCAGGGCGACTTTGTACAATTCCTGTCCTTGTTCTGACAATGTCCAATGATTTCGGGTGCGAAAAAACACCTTGAAGCCCAGTCTTTCTTCCAATTCACGCAACTGATGAGACAAGGCTGACTGGGTCAGAAAGAGCTTTTCAGATGAATTGGCGAGGCTACCTTCCTCGGCAATCGTTTTGATGAGCCGATAGTGCTTGAGTTCCATCTTCCAAAGGTACAATCAGCCAGTCAAAGGCTTAATTGATATTTTTTCAACGATGTAACAGAGAAACGCAAGCTCAAAACTTTCTCCTCACCACACTTATCCTCAGTTTTACTCAAAATTAACGCGATGATCACTGCTTATATCCACTACCAAATCGATCCGAATAAACTTGCAGAATTCGAACACTATGCCCGCCTTTGGATTCCATTGGTCAATCAATTCGGCGGTCAGCATCATGGTTACTTCCTGCCACATGAAGGCGCCAACAATGTCGCGGTCGCTTTGTTCAGCTTCCCTTATCTGGCGGCATATGAAGTATATAGAACCGAAAGTCAAAACCACACCGCGTGTCAGCAAGCCTATGCCTACGCCCGCGAAACCAATTGCATCATCCAATATCAACGCAGTTTTATGAAACCGATTTTATCTGAACAAAGCCCTCCCCTACTCTCTGGTCAGTTGGCTCATTACCAGAAAAAGCTGGCCTATGAGATGGATCCTTCCGATTTGTTTGCAGCGATGGAAGCAGGTGAAAAGGTCGTACCCCTGGATGCCCGGCAGGCTTTCGGCTATGCAAAGGAACACATCCCCGGTGCCATCAACCTTCCGCACCGAGACATGAGTGAAGACAGCACCGCGCATCTGGACCGCGAAGCGGTTTATGTCTGTTATTGCGATGGCATCGGCTGCAATGCCTCCACCAAAGGCGCCCTCAATATGACGAAGCTTGGCTTCAAAGTACGCGAGCTGATGGGAGGCATTGAATGGTGGAAATTTGATGGCTATACAACTGAAGGAAAAGAGGCGCAAGGCGGGGCGGAGATTCAGTGTGCTTGTTGAGAAGAGTGATTCAAGAGGGCAAAGAGCTTGACAATATTTGACAAAAATACGACATTAAACCTCACCTTAAGCAAGGCTCCTTGTCCTCTTGATCAAAATATTCATGCAAACGCCCGATCAGCCCATCAAATTTCCGGTCTTCAAACTCGGCCTAATTCTCGCTGGTTCCGTCTCTGCGGGAGCCTATTCCGGCGGCGTGTTGGATTATTTGTTCTGGACGCTGAAAAAGTGGGAGGAGAAGAAAAAAGAGAACAAAGACATTCTTGCTGATGAAGGCTGGGACTGGGCGGCAGCTTGGGCGAGAGAGGACTTTCATAAGAATGTGCCCATGCACGATGTGGTGGTTGAAGTGATGGCTGGCGCTTCCGGTGGGGGGATGACTGCGACCATCGCCTTGACGGAGTTGTTCA
>JBCBZF010001041.1:0-2582 GCA_039815525.1 Bacteroidota bacterium
GAAAAGCTTGTTCATAATATTTCCCCGGAATGATCCAACCAATCCGATAACCAGGAGCCAATGTCTTGGAAACCGATGAGCAAAGAATCACATTGCCTGTCTGATCAAAAGACTGGCAACTGCGGGGGCGCTTTTTCCCAAAATACATTTCTCCATAAATGTCATTTTCAATCAAGGGAACCCCTTTATCAGCCAACATCTCCACCAATTCCTTCTTTTTCTCATCCGGTATGCAGGCGCCCAATGGATTGCTGAAATTGCTGACCAACAGACAAGCTGAGATCGTACCGGCGTCAATCAGATTGCCTAGCGCCTGTTGATCAATACCGGTTTCCGGATCAGTCGGAATCTCCACGGCCCGCATCCCCAGAGATTCAATGGCCTGGAAGATGCCAAAGTAGGTCGGACTCTCAATCGCAACGCCATCGCCTGGCTGGCAGACACTGCGGAGGGCAATGTTGATCGCTTCCATGCATCCCGCTGTAATCAGAATGTCATCAGCATGAACCAGACTCCCCTGGCTAAATGCCATGCGGGCAATTTGGGTGCGCAGGGCTGCATCTCCCTGTACGGATCCGTATTGAAGGCCGACATCCGGACTTTCCCGCATGACGTGCAGGACCGAGCGCTTGATCCGGCTAACTGGCAGCAATTCCGGTCCGGGGGCGTTGATGCAAAAACGGGTCAGGCTGGTATCAGAAATATTGCCGTAGACGGTTCGGATAATGGAGGCGGTCCGGCTATTTTGGATGTTTGCCGAAGGGATGATGCGATTGGGAAGCCGATGATTGGCCGAAGGAACAAAACGAACATAGTAGCCAGACTTGGGCCGAGCCTCAATCAATCCCCGTTTTTCCAGCTCTACATAAACCTGAAACGCCGTGCTGTGACTCACTCCTTGTTCCCTACTTAAAGAGCGCACCGAGGGCAGTTTATCACCCACCTTAAGCACATTGTCTTCGATCATTTTCTCGAAGCGTTGGGCCAGATTGACATAGAGGAAATCATGCATGCAGAAATCTGTTATGCTTAAAAATAAAAAATCTGCATCTGTTTTGCTTCACATTTATCTCTCACCTTTGGATTGATGATCGTTGAGACACATTTTAATCCATGATACCATGTCGACATTGACCAAATTCGCGGTTGAAAAGGCGATTGCATCCCGCTTATCTCAGGTAAATTTTGATGCAATTGTATTTGGAGGAATACCCTCTGACCATATGCTAAAAGCTGTTTGGCGCGATGGAAAATGGGGAGAGGCACGAATTATGCCATTTGCGGACCTCCGCATGAGTCCTTTTACCGTCGCTTTACACTATGGTCAAACAATCTTTGAGGGTATGAAAGCCTTCCGCAGGACCGATGGGGACATCAGTGTTTTTCGCCCACATAAGCACCTGGCGCGCTTCAATCGATCCGCAGTACGAATGGCTATGCCAGAAGTTCCGGAGGCATATTTTGTGGAAGGTCTACGCCAATTGGTTGAATTGGACAAAAAATGGGTTGCTGATCAGGCTGGCTTTTCACTTTACCTCCGACCAATGATGTTTGCCTCAGAAGCAAGAATCGGATTGCGCATCCCTAATGAGTTTACCTTCTTGATTCTTGCCTCCCCGGCCCCTCCTTACTATACCAAAGCACTGCGCATGAAAGTAGAGACAGAGTATGTACGTGCCGCCAAAGGCGGTGCTGGCTTTGCGAAGTGTGGCGGAAATTATGGTGCAGCCTGCTTCCCAACCCAATTGGCGATTCAACAAGGCTTCGATCAACTCTTATGGACTGATGCACGAGATCACCAGTTTTTTGAAGAAGCTGGGAATATGAACGTTTTTTTCGTGGTCGAAAATCAATTGATCACCCCACCTCAGTCTGATTCTATCCTGGATGGTGTTACCCGGGACTCTTTATTGGCGCTTGGGCGAGACATGGGGATGGAAGTAGTGGAGAAAGCATTTGGCATTGATGATTTGGTGGCCGAAAAAGCGCGTGGACGTCTCAAAGAAGTATTTGGTGCGGGAACTGCTGCTGTGGTTGCACCGATTCAAAGCATACAAATCGGTGCCCATCTGCTGGAATTAGACGCAGATTATCCTGTCGCCCTGGAATTAAAACGTCGCCTGGAGGCCATCCGTAGTGGTCAATCCGCTGATACAAGAAACTGGAACCTGATTGTGGCAGGTTAAAGAATGACATAGGTTTGAGGGAATCTATGTCTGTTGCTGGAAGGACCGGTCGACGCCTCAGGCCGGTCCTGTTTTGTATTATGCGGCTTGCCTTCGATTGTCCATCCACCGCTTGCTAAGTACTCCTCCAATGCCGAGGACCACAAGCCCCAACCCCCACATCCACCACGTACTCCGCCCGCCAATGGGCGCATTATCACCAATCATCACGAAGGATGACCAATAATGCGGATGCACCCGGTCGGAGCTGGCCAGGAAATCCAGCTTGGCCTGACGAATGGCTTCATCCTTGTCCTTGCCATCTTTCAGATGGGCATAGAAAGACTGCATGATCGCATTGGTGGCTTCATCATCCGCCTGCCAGAGGCTCATCACCAGATTTGGGCAACCCGCATA
>JBCBZF010000234.1:0-7635 GCA_039815525.1 Bacteroidota bacterium
AATCAATTTGCCTGGAATGCTTATTTGAAGCGCTATTTGAGCTCTCACCTGGGCCTCCGACTGGGGTATACCAGTGGCCGACTGGCTGGGAATGATCTAAATCTGGATGTGCGTTCAGAACGTCGGGCAAATTTTTCTACTCCGCTTCAGGAGTTGTCATTTCGGATTGATCTGGACGCGATGGGAGAAGGAGAGATCAACCGCCCTGGCTTTGTCCCAAATATATTTCTGGGAGCGGCTTATTCCTGGTTCAATCCAACGACAGATTATGGTCAATATGAATCAGCAGACTTTGCGGAAGCATGGGTCCGCAGTGATCAGCAATCTCTGGCATCGCAAGGAGCATTTAGCATGCCTATGGGCGTCGGCTTGAAGCATAATTTTAAAGGTGGTTGGCATATTGGAATGGAGATTGGCTATCGTTTGACCTTTACGGATTTTCTTGATGGGATCAGTGAAACCGGTGATCCCGGAAACAATGACTCTTATGTATTCTATGGACTAAATCTGGCCAAATCCCTCAGCTTTCAGCGCGATTCTGACCAGGATGGAATCCCCAATTCAGAAGATCAGTGCCCACTGGATTCAGGTGCGGTGGTCATGGGTGGATGTCCCGACAGTGATCAGGATGGCGTAGCAGACAAAAACGACCCTTGTCCATATGTGGCAGGCTTAATTGAGTTGAGTGGCTGCCCGGACGCAGATCGTGATGGGATCACCGATGGAGAAGATGCTTGTCCACGATCAGCTGGTCTGGCTGAATACCAGGGATGTCCCGACTCAGATCAAGATGGAATCATTGATCCCGAAGATGCCTGTCCGTTTCAGGCTGGTCTGGCCGAATTTCAAGGCTGTGCCGACACAGACGGCGATGGTTTTATCGACAATGAAGATGCCTGCCCCAATGAAGCCGGAATCACCGAAAACAATGGTTGCCCGGATCGGGATCAGGATGGAGATGGTGTCGTAGATCGACTGGACGGCTGTCCGGATGAAGCTGGATTGGAAGCTTTCCGTGGCTGCCCTGATACGGATGGAGATGGCGTGCCGGATCTCACTGACAAATGTCCGGATACGGCCGGTGAACTGGATAATTATGGGTGTCCGGAGATCAAAGAAGAAGACCAACAGGTCCTCGAATTTGCTGTACAAAATGTAAACTTTGAAAGCGGTCGTGCGAAAATCACCCGGGCTTCTTTCAAGGTGCTCAACCAAATTGCCGAACTCATGGGCAAATATCCTGATTATAGCCTGAAAATTGATGGACATACCGATTCGCGTGGCGACGATGATAACAATCAACGTCTTTCTGAAAATCGGGCGCAGGCTTGTTTGGACTATCTCGTTGAGAAAGGAATTGATGCTGAACGCATTACTGCAGAAGGTTTTGGCGAAAAAGAACCGATTGCAGACAATAAAACGGGAAGAGGCCGGAGCTTGAATCGTCGGGTTGAATTTGATTTGTACCTGAAATAGGCGTTTGTGATTATCGCCCAATAAGAATATATAAGCCCGGCCAGATGGTCGGGCTTTTGACTTTTTACGGAAAGCTTTAGAAAAGTTGTTCTATTTGAATTTGTGCATTAGAACAAAATTTCTAATTTGTAGCGTGCCATTAAGCAAAACCAAAATTCGTATCCTGGAAGCGGCCTGTCAGTGTTTCAACCGACAGGGCTTTGCCAGTACGACTTTACGTGATATTGCGGCAGAGACCGGCATCAGCATTGGCAATCTGGCCTATCACTTTGCCAATAAGACCATCATCCTGGAGTTTCTGTATGAAAAAATGATGGATGAATTGGGACAGCTTTGGTCCCGGGTTAAGGTGTTTCCCTCTTTTGCCAATATTGCCCGTAACATCCACGCCTTTCACGATTTTCAAAAAGCCTATCGCTTTTTCTATCAGGACATGCTGGAAATTGAACGTGCTTCCGAAAAAGTTGCCGCTGCCAATCGTGCATATATTGAGCGGCAGATTGCCAACATCCGCGCGATAATCGACTACTCAGTCGGTTCCGGCAATATGCAAGCAGAACCTTTGCCCGGAATGTATGACCGCCTGGCCCATACCGCCTGGATGCTCACCACCTTTTGGTTTTCACAACAACAAATCCGGCAGAACAATCAGCCACAGACTCCCGACCAGCACATCTGGTCCCTGGTCATCCCACATCTGACCACCAAAGGCAAAGAAAGTTTATCCAAAACGATATCAGAAGAAGGGGAAATTCAAACTCTCTCCCCTGAATCCCGGACTCCGATCCGGGACCTCCTGACACCTCTCACCTCACAATGAATTACTACTTCACCGAAGAACACAATCTCTTCCGCCAGGGCCTGCGTCAGTTTCTGGACAAGGAAGTCATGCCCAAGATCGATCGGTGGGAAGAAGACCGCCGTATTCCCAAAGACCTCTGGCCAAAATTTGGCGAAATGGGCTATTTCGGTCTGAACTACCCGGAGAAATATGGTGGCATGGAAGCCGACTTCTGGTATTCCGTCGTCTTCATTGAGGAAATCTCTAAATGTTTTTCTGGTGGTTTTGCGATTTTACCCATGGTCCAGCAGTATATGGCCTCGCCCTATATCATGCATGCCGGGAGTGAGTTTTTAAAGGAAAAATACCTCACCAAAGCCATTTCCGGCGAATGGATTTGTTCCATTGCCATCTCTGAGCCAAGCGCCGGTTCCGACGCGGCCAACATCAAAACCAAGGCCATTCGGGATGGCGACCATTACATTGTCAATGGTTCCAAGACCTTCATCACCAACGGAGTCTATGGTGATTTCCTCGTCACTGTGGTTAAAACTGATCCTGAGGCTGGGGTAGGGGGCGTAAGCCTGTTGGTGATCGATCGCCATGCCGAAGGTGTCTCTGCTACCAAGCTCAAAAAACTGGGCTGGCATGCCTCTGATACCGCTGAATTGGCCTTTGACAATGTGAAAGTACCAGTCGAAAACCTGATTGGAGAGGAAGGCAAAGGCTTTTACTATTTGATGGGCGGTCTTCAATTGGAGCGTTTGTCCGGTGCGATTGCCGGGGTAGCGGCCTGTGAGTCTGCCTTGGATTATGCCCTGGATTATATGGCCCAAAGAGAAGCTTTTGGCCGTCCGATTAACAAATTTCAGGTTCTGCGTCATCGGGTAGCCGATATGGCAACAGAGATCGAAGCCACCAAGGCGTTTGTCTATCATCTCTGTCGGGTTCACAATGATGGCGGTTACGCGGTCAAGGAATGTTCGATGGCCAAACTCAAGGCGACCGAATTGTCTGACAAAGTGATGTACCAGTGCCTGCAGTTTTTCGGTGGTTATGGTTTCATGGAAGAATACAAAATCGCCCGCATGTTCCGCGACAGCCGTGTCGGAACCATTGGTGGTGGTAGCTCGGAAATTATGCGGGAGATTATCGCCAAAATGGTGATTGATGATAAAAATTATGACCGGGCCTTTGAACGGTCTTCGAAAGCAGGCTCCGTTTCCAACGGGCATGTAAACAATGGCCACAGCAATGGCACATCTGCAGACAAGACCGGTCCAAATCTTGATCAGATTACAGATAAAATCAAAGGTATGTTGGATGGCGCAACCCCTTTGGGTGCCAGTCTGGCATTTTCTTTCCCGGAAGGACTGCTGCGCCTGGATGGTCTGGGCGATGAGAATGTCGTCTCCAATCAGCCGGGCGAAGCCCAGTGTACGATTGGCATGACGCTGGAAGATTTTGACGCACTGCTGCATCGTCGCCTTGATCCGATGTCTGCTTTCATGGCCGGCAAATTCAAAATCGACGGAGACATGGGTGTTGCCATGAAGCTGCAAAAGATATTTGGATAGATAGTATCCTGGTCATGAATGCATCGGTTGCGAACCGATGCTACTTAAAAAACGATCGCACCTCGTTCCCCGCCCCTACTACTATGCGCTGCCACATCCAAAACGGCCTCCTCTACGACGGAAGTGGGGAGGAAGGCTTCACAGCCGACCTGCTCATTGAAGATGGACAGGTGAAAACCATTAGCCGCCAGTCACTGGTCGTTTCTGATGACTATAAACTGATTGATGCGACTGGCAAATGGATCACGCCTGGCTTCATTGACATTCACACCCATTATGATGCGGAAATCGAGATTGATCCCCGCCTCAATGAATCCGTGCGTCATGGCGTAACCACCGTTTTTCTCGGCAGTTGTGGACTGAGTATGGTGATGGGGAAGCCGGAAGAATTGTCGGATATGTTTACCCGGGTCGAGGGCATTCCTTCGGCTTATGTGAAGGATTTGCTAAAAGAGATCAAGGACTGGGAAGGACCAGAGGAATACATGGAACATCTGGAAGGCCTCAATCTTGGCCCCAATGTGGCTTGCTTTCTGGGACATTCGACCATACGCTCGTCGGTGATGGGGCTTGGCCGGAGTTTGAGTACAGACAATCGCCCCGCTACCTCAGAGTTGGATGCGATGGATCAGCTTCTGCATCGCTCACTGGATTGTGGTTATATGGGCCTCTCGGTGAATCTGCTGGAGTTTGACAAAATGGATGGGGAAGAATTTCGCAGTCGACCGACGCCTTCTGTATATGCCCGCTGGAAAGAGTACCGTCATCTGTTCAAAACCCTTCGTAAGCGCGATCGCATTCTGCAAACCATCCCCAATACCGCCAATCCGGCAACCTTTTTCAGCTTTATTCTGGAAAGCATGGCCCTTTTCCGCAAGCCGTTGAAAACCACCATGCTGGCAATGATTGACAGCAAAACCGTGCGTGGGATTCATCGGATCTTTGGAACCTCAGCCCGTTTTGCCAATCGATTGATGGGCGCGGATGTGAAATTTCAGGGCTTACCAGAACCCTTTGATGTCTGGACCGATGGCATGGTAGCACCTTTTTTCGAAGAATTTGAAGCGGGGACCCAATATCTCCATCTGCTGGAATTGAATGAAAAGCGTGAATTGTTGCAGGAAGAAAAATACCGCAAGTTCTTTCGGAGACAGTGGAACAACCGCATCAAACCAAGAGTTTTTCACCGCAATCTTTGGGACACGCGGATCATGGAATGCCCCGACAAAAGCCTATGTGGCCGCTCTTTTCGTGAAATCGCCAAAGAACAGGGCAAAGATCAGGTAGACGTCTTTCTGGATTTGATTCATGCGCATGGCAATGACATTCGTTGGTACTCCGTCGTAGGCAATGACCGTCCGAAGGAAATCAATTGGATCATCTCTCACCCTGATTGTCAGATCGGCTTCAGCGATGCGGGTGCACATCTGCGCAATATGGGGCACTACAATTTCCCCTTACGCCTTTTCCATTTTATCCTTCAAAGACAAAAGGAAGGGAAAAAGACCATTAGCATCGGACAAGCGGTGAAAAAAGTTACCAGTGAATTGGCCGATTGGTTTTTACTGGACGCTGGCTGGATCAAAGAAGGAAAAAGAGCCGATTTGGTCATCATAGACCCTGATCACTTAACTGAGGGAGTCGACGAAACCTTTGAGGCATCTATGCCCGGCTTACCTGAGTTTCAACGTCTGGTGCGGCGCAATGACGAAACGGTCCGTTGTGTCATGATCAATGGCAAAGTCGTCTGGACGCCGGAGGGCCATCCGGAGACTTTTGGGCAGAGTAGGGGCTTTGGCCAACTCCTGCGCGTGAATTGATCCCGTCTCTATCTGTTTGGTAGAAAATGCATGCTTTTAAAAACTAAAACCCATGCCGATCCGAACATTTGTCCGCCATGATTCGGTCGGGAATTGGCCATCAATTGGGATTGGCGTTACCATGAATTCTGGATCTTCCAGGCTTTTGCCATTGCTTTGAACGAGCAGATAATCCTCCCCTTCGATAAAACCGATTGGAGGAAAAATATTCACAGCCAGGATAAAGACAATGCCATCAACCCGCCTGCGCTTAAACATCTCACTTACTTCATTGACAGCTGGGATAAAACCGTATGAAAAGGAAAAATATGGTTTAACAACATCGTCTGTTTCTCTCACCTGGATCATGTCTCTCAGTTTGTTTTTATTCAGTGTGTATTGACGTTCTGCTTCTGAAAACTGATCCAAACGCATGTGTAACATGGTTCTTGTATGGAAGGTGAATCCTGCAGTTGCACTGAAATAGCCTGATAGAACCGGTCCCCATCTCAGTGTCAGACCAGTCCCATAACGGGTGGCATTGAGTTTGGGTCTCAAATTTCCGTCATTGACCAGAAAGTAGTTTTGTTCCGCCGGGGGCTCCTTGACCCATGCACGCGGTAGATAGGCAATGTCTGTTGAATCGAGACGATGGCGTACCCTGTCCTCGAAAAAGCTGACATATAAACGAAGCGCGTGTTTTTTCAGCCTGGAGGTTGGAATTTCAACCGGCAAACCAAAATGGGCATTCCATCCCTGGCCGGAAGAGTTGCGCCAATAATCATTTTGGCCCGGACTGCCCGATACATTCCACATATAATCGATGTGGAAGCCCGATCCGATTCGCCAGAAGACAGTAGATTTTTCCCCCGCCTTTTTTCGAAGTGATTTTTGTGCAAAAACGTTCTGATAGGCCGAAAATCGACCGATGGAAGCCATGTACAGTTGCTGAGACAAAGTAGCATCAACGAGTAATCGCTCGGTTTCTTCTCTGATCTGTTGTTGAAGTTTGCCAAACCAGATTCCTCCGGCAATTGCGAGAATGATTTTTGCTGAAATGCGTTCCTGGGTTTTTCGCTGATATTCTTTCTTTCCATTATAATAGCGCTTCTCAATGATGACATCTTCGAAATCGGGACTGTTGATCAGGCCTTTTCCCAGCCGGGAAAATAATTGATCAATCGCAGCAGAATTGGGAACCAATTCCTTCAGTCTTTTTTGGATCCTGTACTGATCACTTTGTTGGAGACGTCGTGGATATGAAAGTTTGATCCACGAACCTCGCTGAAGCTTTTCGGTAAATTTCCGACTCTGACCTGGAGCAAGTGTAAACTGAATGGGAGTCCCATCGGCTTTCTGTTTATGGATAACAATGAATGTTAAGCCAGTCGGATTGGTGACTTCATAGCTATACTTATTGAGCGTATTCACTTTGATAAATTGATCCTGAGCAAGACCCGGCAGAATCCAGAAAATCGTTAATAGGACGGTAATGGCAGTTTTCATGTATAGATTTTGGATGGGAAAAAAGGTAGAAAACCTCGGGGGATTCAATCCATGAATACCTTGATTTTTGGTTGTGGCATATTTTGGGGAATGCTTTTTTTTAGAGCTGAGCGTGCTCTGATTATCCGGTTGAAAGTGTATCTTTATTCCCTGCTCCTCCTGGAGTATTCAACACGAAACCAAACATGAGACTACTACAGAAAGTTGCCATCATCACCGGTGGGATGAAAGGCATCGGCCTCGCGACTGCCAAACGATTCATTGCCGAAGGCGCCAAAGTACTGATTGCAGACCTCGATGGAGCACGTCTGGAAGCAGCCGCCAAAGAGATTGGCGGGGACAACATTGCCTGGATGCAGGCGGATGTTACCAAAGCAGCTGACAACGAAGCCCTCGTCAAAAAAGCCGTAGAGACATTTGGCGGCTTACATATTTTTTTCGCCAATGCGGGCGTGGGTGGCACCCCAACCCTTTTCTGGGAATTAGAGGAGAAAGA
>JBCBZF010000710.1:0-3928 GCA_039815525.1 Bacteroidota bacterium
ATCAAAGTCACGACGATGTAATTGAATATCGTCTATGTCTGCAGCGGCATGGGGAGACATTGGCTGACTGAGGCGAAAGGCTTCTGGTAAAAAGTGCGCTTCCGGATGACTGACCAGTGCTTTAACTTTGTCTGTATCAGTGTGATGCAAATCACCGGATTGGACTGGTTTCCAATATGCTGCTCCCAGTTTTTGGACCAGAATCGCTGAGATGAGTGTTTTCCCTATTTCTGTGTCGATGCCAGCGACAACATATCCTTTCGCTTTGTCCATATTTCCTCCAAACTTTCCATCAAATCATCAATTTCTTCCTGCTGGTTGTGTGCATGGAGACAAATGCGAATGCGCTCACCCCCTTTCGCGACTGTCGGGGCAAGAATTGCCTTGAGACCCAAGCCGCTTTGTTGCAGCCTTTCTGCAACGACTTTGGCCGCTTGATTACCAGGGACGCATAAACTTTGAATCCAATTAGTGGCGGGCAACCATTTCCAACTGCTTTTTTCTCTTTGCTGACAAAAGTATCTCACCAGTGCCAGTAAATGCTTTCGTCTTGTTTCCATCTCTGCGGCAGGCAGGCCATATGCAGCCTGGATCATTAAAAAATGATCTGGAGATGGTGCGGTACTGAAGACAAATGGACGGGCAAAATTGATGAGAAATTCTCTTAGTAAATGGGAGCCTACCACGGCTGCCCCATGAATCCCATAAGCTTTTCCAAAGGTATGCACCCGGATGGAAATCTGATTTTCCAACCCCAGCTGTACCACACGCCCGGCACCATTGGGACCGATGATCCCGCTACTGTGCGCTTCATCTACGATGAGGTGTGCGCCATAGGTCTCCGCGAGTTTGGCCATTTCTATCAGAGGGGCAAAATCGCCATCCATAGAGTAGACTGATTCCACCCCGATGAATATGTTCCCTACGGATGCCCGCAGGCATCTTTCGAGATCCTGTAAGTCATTGTGGGCAAAAATGAGGCGTCTGGCTTTGCTGAGTCTGACACCATCAATGATGCTGGCATGTACCAGTTCATCCGTAATTAGGGTGTCTTCTGGGCGTGCAATTGCGGCAAAGAGGCCGCTATTGGCGGCAAAGCCTGAGGAAAAAACCAGGGCAGCTTCTGCATGGTGCTGCCGAGCGACCAAGGCCTCTGTTTCTTCCGCCAGACTGGAATTACCCGTGATGAGACGTGAACCGCTGGAGCCCATGGGCAGGGCCAGCCAGGACGCACGACACTTTTGAAATGATCGGCGAAGGACTTGTGACCGACTTAAGCCCAGATAGTCGTTGGAACAGAAGTCTGTCAGTTTGCTGTAATCTTGCAGACTACGCAAACTGCCATTCTGTGCCCGCTTATGCAGCGCATCTGAGAGCGTCTGGTCAAGCTTATTCAATGACTTCGGCAAATTTTTCTGCAGCAGCTCCCTGGAAAGCCTCGCGAGGCTTCAGACCGAGAAGCTGAAACATCTGCTGGTCCTGATTGACCTCTGGATTGGGCGTGGTGAGGAGTTTGTCTCCAGCAAAAATAGAATTGGCACCAGCCATGAAACACAGAGCCTGTTCTTCCTGACTCATCCTGACACGTCCGGCAGACAGACGAACCATGGCCCGGGGCATGATGATGCGTGCAGTGGCAATCATGCGAACCATTTCCCAGACCGAGACTTTCTCCTGCTCTTCCAGGGGCGTACCTTCAACCGGCACCAGTGCATTCACCGGGACTGACTCCGGATGCTCAGCCAGCGTTGCCAGCGTATGAAGCATGCCGATGCGATCTTCTACACTTTCCCCCATGCCGATGATGCCTCCCGAACAAACTGAAATCTTGGCTTTGCGCACATTAGAAAGCGTCTGGAGACGATCATCATAGGTTCTGGTAGAAATGATTTCATCGTAAAACTCCTCACTGGTATCCAGGTTATGATTGTAAGCATACAGCCCCGCATCTTTTAACTTTTTGGCTTGTTCTTCGCTCAGCATGCCAAGCGTACAACACACTTCCATGTTCAGGTCATTGATGCCTTGCACCATGTCCAGTACCCGGTCAAAGTCGCGATTGTCCCGAACTTCGCGCCATGCGGCACCCAAACAGAAACGGGTGGAGCCAGCTTGCTTTGCTGCCCTGGCTTTATCCAGTACCTCTTCGGTATCCAATAAACGATGGACTTTGACATCAGTATGATACCTGGCGGCCTGAGGACAGTACGCACAATCCTCAGGGCAACCACCGGTTTTGATAGACAAAAGCGTACAGACCTGTACTTCCTGCGGATTATTATGCTCACGGTGTACACTGCCAGCCTGATAGATCAGATCCAGAAGTGGACTGTGATAAATGGCTGAGATTTCTTCTTTGGTCCAGTCGTTTCTTATTGGGGAAAGGTTCATAAAAAGATCGGTTTAACGCGATATTAGTGCCTTTTGGGCTGGTTTCAAACTTGTGCTTTTCGAAAAAGTTTGTTAAGCCCTGATCAGCATGGCACCGTAGGAATAGCCCCCTCCAAAAACGCTGGTTACAACTAACTCTCCTTTTTTTAGTTTGGAATGGGTTTCTGATAAACCAATCGCACAACCGGCACAGCCTGTATTGCCTAGATATTCGATGTTAGACACCAGTTTGGACTCTGGCAGACTTAGATTCTCTGCGACCTTTTTTGATATTCGGCGATTGGCCTGGTGTGGTATGAAATAGTCCAGATCATCTATCCCTAGTCCGTGTTTGGCGAGAAGTTCGGTACTGATTTCTGCCATGTACTGGCAGGCGTGGATGAATACGTCCCGACCATGGGGCATATAAATCGCATTTTCCTGTTCACGTGGATGCAACATTACGCCTTCTGTACCTTTGCCTACATTGGCAGCCCCACGGGTTGTGATATCGAGAATTTCCAAATCATCTTCTGATAGCCTTTTTTTTGAAATGCTGAGAATCGCAGCACCATCTCCCCAGAGATGGCCAGATTTTTCATTGGAATCGTTATTGTAGGCAGAATTATGCTCCGAAACGACAACCAAAGCACGTTTGGCTTTGCCCATCGCAAAATACCCTTCCACAACCTCCATGCAATTGAGGAAAGTGGAGCAGGCTGAGGAAACGGAAACAGCCGGAATAGGATCAAGTCCCAATTGATACTGAACGGCATGCGCCAAGGTAACAACCGTGTCGTAAGGCGTGTATGTCCCACCTACCAATAGATCTATCTCCTCTTTTGGATAGGGAAGATGCTCGGTCAGCATGTCAGCAACTTTCATTGCCATGGTATTGGTGTTCTCATCCTCCGCGGCACGGTGGCGTTCCCGAATACCAGTTCGTGAACTGATCCATTCATCTGTCAATCCATTCACACTCAGGTAGTAAGCATTTGAGATGACACGCTCGGGGATATAATGGGCTGAGGCATTGATGAACATAAGATTGCCGATTGGTTGTTTGCGGTTTAATTCAGCTGAAAAACAGTCGGCTAACTTATGAAATTGGGGGCAAAAATCAACTTTCGCAAAATGGAATTTTTTGCAAAATGATTTTCCTGAGCATAGGCATACATGCCTATTTTTGTAGTTTCAGGAGCTTATACGTGCGAGACTCCTTGCCGTCGGTCACCTTCACAAGGTACAGGCCGTGATGTAATTCTACGCCGGTGGTATAATTCACGGCTCCATTTTTGTGATGACGCAGCAGAGCAGGTTTTCGCTCACTGCCTTCGGTATCAAAGACTTCGATATTGAGCTCTGATTTTTGTGCGCTCACTTTGAAAATTTCGGCTGTCGGAGTGGTTTTGACTTGCCATGAAATGGCATGGTCAATGATGGATGCAAAGGTCGACAGCTGATCCTGAGCAGATGCGAGAGGGGAGATAAAAAGGGCGGCAAGCAAAGTTGGAAGTGCCTTGAAAAAATCGATCAATCTTCGCCGCGCATGTGGGGC
>JBCBZF010000820.1:0-3376 GCA_039815525.1 Bacteroidota bacterium
AGATACCTGATGATCACTGAAAATTTCAATTTTGGGGCCAAATGAATCTTCACTTTCAATTTCGATATCATTGCCCGGATGACAGTCGATTTTAACTGTAAGGAAGTATGTCTCTCCTAAAAAGAGGATTTTGTGTCGTGAAGTTGATGGAGTCGTGGGACATGGCAGCCGTTTAACAAGCGTTGTACCTTTTGGTCTGAAATCCGGATGTTCCGCAAGTTCTTCCGCTTCGGCTTTCCGCTTGATTGCATGTAGACTATCCTGGATTACAGCTTGCCTCTGCCGTTTTTCAAAAGCTTGGTATCTCGTATACAGGGAATCTGGAACGATATTATCAGATTGCTTTTCAACTTCTCTGCTATCCGTTGTTTTCTCAACACATGAGGTATTTACCAAGATGAGGGCCAGAATGAACCAGAATTTGGGGAAGTGTCGAGCATGTATTACAGATACCATTCTAATTCGTTGAATGAACAGTGTGTAGACAATGAGGGGAGACCGTAAATTGTCAGCAAATTAACCGATACTTCTTTTGCCATCCACCCACGATTTCTATCCGAAACGCATCATTTGCCTGACGGCAGAATGCACGGAAACGCTCTACCTTCTGGGTGAATCCGACAGAATCGTAGGGATTTCCGGTTTCTGCAATCGTCCCGAAGGGGTGCGGAAAGAAAAACCCATTGTCTCCACCTTTCTGGAAGCAAAAAAGGAAAAAATCCTGGATCTAAAACCGGATCTGGTCATTGGCTATTCAGATCTGCAGGCAACTATCGCCCAAGAACTGATCAAAGCCGGCATCAGTGTCTGGATCAACAATCACCGCTCTGTTCAAGGCATTCTGAGCATGGTGATGCAGCTCGGTTCCATGGTCGGACAAAGTGAAAAAGCCTACACCCTGATCCAAAAGATCCAGCAATGCATCACCGACATTCAGGCCAGAACCAATCGCTGGGCAAAGAAACCAAAGGTCTATTTTGAGGAATGGGATGAGCCCATGATCAGCGGCATTGAATGGGTTGGCGAGATCATCAGCCTGGCCGGCGGCCAGGATATCTTTCCCGAACACGCAGCCTTGCCGCTGGCCAGCCAGCGCATCATCAGTGATCCCAACGAAGTGGTCCGGCGCGATCCGGATATCATTCTGGCCGCCTGGTGTGGCAAAAAATTCAAAGAAGATCGGCTGCTCAATCGTTCCGGCTGGTCGGAGATCCAAGCGGTCAGCAATGCGCAGCTTTTTGAGATTGATTCAGATCTGATCCTTCAACCGGGACCCGTCGCCTTGTTGGAAGCCCTTCCCCACATTCATCATATCATTCAAAACTGGCAGGAGAAACATGGCTAACAACAAGATGTTTGTGCATTGGAGCAGCGGCAAAGACGCCAGCATGGCCTTACATGCAGCTCAGCAAGATCCCAACTGGGAAATTGATCGCCTGCTGACCACCGTCAACCGCAGTTTCGGTCGGGTGTCCATGCATGGCCTCAGAATTGATTTGCTCAAAGCACAGGCCAAGGCGATTGGCTTGCCACTGGATCTGGTCGAACTGGATGCCAATCCCAGCATGGAAGATTATAAGCATGCAATGGGTGAAGCCTTTGGCGGGCTGCGACACGCGGGCTATACGCACAGTCTCTTTGGAGATATTTTTCTGGAGGATCTGCGTCAGTATCGGATCGATATGCTGGCGCAGCACGACCTTCAATGTGTCTTTCCCCTGTGGAAAAAAGATACCCACGCCCTGCTTGAGGATTTCATTGCGGCCGGATTTCAGGCCATCGTCGTGTGTATCAATGCACAGCTTTTGCCCCAATCATTTTGCGGACGGCTCATCGACACATCTTTTCTACAGGATTTGCCAGCGGGTGTCGACCCATGTGGAGAAAATGGCGAATTCCATACCTTCTGCTTTGATGGTCCCATTTTCCAGCAGCCGATTCGATTTGAGAAAGGGGAAGTGGTCTACAAAAGCTATCCGGCCCCACAGAATGTCGACCAGGATGGACCGGATGAATATGGATTCTGGTATTGTGATTTGCTGCCTGCCAGTGAAGCAATCGACAATTAGCCCATCAACAACTGCTGCGCTTCAAAAGCCGATATTCGCCTTGTTTTTTGAATTCCCGGATCGACACGCCAGTATAGCGCTTGAAGGTTTTGGACAAATGACTCACATCCGTAAAGCGTAGCTCATCTGCAATCTCCGTCAGCGTCGTATCAGAATGAAGCAGGCGAATCTCTACCAATTTAAGTTTGGCTTTGATGATATATTCGCGCAATGGTACCTGGACTTTTTTCCGAAAATACTCACTGAGATAGGTAGGCGAAATGGCAAAAGTGTCGGCCAACTGTTCCACTTTCAGCAGTTGCGGTTCCCGCAGATGTTCGTTGATATAAGCCAGCATGCGGGTAATGCGCTCATCAGGTTCATGCGCATCGGCCACTTCTGAATAGAAGCTGCTTTGTCTGATATTCCGCAGCAATATCTCCAGAATACTGGTCATCAGGCTTTTGATCAAAGCAGAGGAACCCGCACCGAAATTCTGATTTTCGACCAAAATCAACTCAATCAGTGTATGCACATGCTGGCGATCCAATTCCCGCTGGATGATATCACCTGGCAGTTGATTGTAGTTGGATAAAATGTAGGCTGCGTCCCGGAACCAATCCGACTGATTCAGGCCATCCTGAGAATTGGCCTGGAAGAAGTCAGAGGTAAACTTTAAAAAGACAAAGCGGGAAGGTGAGGCGATTTGAAAAGAATGACATTGTAAAGGTGGTAGCAGAAACAGACTCCCGGCCTGGTATGGATATTCATGGTATTGGATGCACTGCGTCCCATGGCCTTCCTTGATGCGCACCAATTCAAAGAAATTGTTCTTCTCTGGTCTTTTCTGCCAGTGAGACAACGCAATTTCTTGTATTTCAAAAGGTTTAAAAGCCTCTACAACTTGCATAATAGTAGATTTCAGGCTTTAACATAGATAAATTCAAGCATTTTTAGACTTTTTCACCCTAAAAAACCTCTAAACTTACCAATCAAACCTTTTCTTATACACCAATATTCCCATCTGTCTCTTTCATCTTTGTATCCAATCACATAAACATCCAGGATGAAAGCAGTTGCATATACAGACAATTTACCGATCGACAATCCACAGTCTCTTCAAGACATCGAGATGGACGTCCCAAAAGTGAGTGGGCGAGATTTGTTGGTGGAAGTCAAGGCCATCTCCGTCAATCCGGTAGACTATAAAATCAGACAAAGCCGACAAGCAGATGGATGGTCCGTGATCGGCTGGGATGCAGCCGGAATTGTGAAGGCAGTAGGCGAAGAGGTCAGTTTGTTCAAAGTAGGAGATGCGGTCTGGTATG
>JBCBZF010000066.1:0-12198 GCA_039815525.1 Bacteroidota bacterium
AGTCTCGTCTCCCGCTCTTTAAAGAAAGCAAGCCAATGTAGCTCAGTTGGTAGAGCACTTCCATGGTAAGGAAGGGGTCACCGGTTCGAGTCCGGTCATTGGCTCTAAACACAATTAGTAATTTATCATCTATAGCCTAATTCAGAACAATTTGGCGAGTTTCTAATAAAGGATTGTAAAAGATGGCAAAGGAACAATTCGTCCGTAACAAGGATCACGTAAACATCGGTACCATCGGTCACGTCGACCATGGCAAAACCACCCTTACTGCGGCAATTACCACTGTACTTGCAAAATCAGGTCTTTCAGAACTGAAAAGCTTTGATGCAATTGACAATGCTCCTGAAGAAAAAGAGCGTGGTATTACCATCAATACCTCTCACGTAGAGTACGAAACTGAGAATCGTCACTACGCACACGTCGACTGTCCAGGCCACGCCGACTATGTGAAAAACATGGTAACAGGTGCAGCTCAGATGGACGGCGCGATTTTGGTTGTTGCCGCTACAGACGGTCCAATGCCTCAGACACGTGAGCACATCCTCCTGGCTCGTCAGGTTGGTGTACCTCAGCTGGTTGTTTTCATGAACAAAGTTGACCTGGTTGATGACGAAGAATTGTTGGAGCTGGTTGAACTTGAAATCCGTGAGCTGTTGAGTGCCTACGATTATGATGGCGACAACATTCCTGTTATTCAGGGTTCGGCTCTGGGTGGTTTGGACGGACAGCCTCAATGGGAAGAGAAAATCATTGAGCTGATGGCGTCGGTTGATGAATACATTCCTACTCCTGAGCGCGATACTGAGAAGCCTTTCCTGATGCCAGTTGAGGACGTGTTCTCTATCACTGGTCGTGGAACTGTTGCTACTGGTCGTATCGAACGTGGTATCATCAACACTGGTGATGCAGTTGATATCATCGGTTTGGACGCTGAGAAGCTTTCTTCTACCATCACTGGTGTGGAAATGTTCCGTAAGATCCTCGACGAAGGACGTGCTGGTGAGAACGTTGGTTTGTTGCTGCGTGGTATCGACAAAACTTCCATCAGCCGCGGGATGGTAATCATCAAGCCTGGTTCCGTTACCCCACACGCTAAATTCAAAGCTGAGGTTTACGTACTAAGCAAAGATGAAGGGGGTCGTCATACACCATTCTTCTCTAACTACCGTCCTCAGTTCTACTTCCGTACCACTGACGTAACTGGTGTCGTGAACCTCCCTGAAGGGATTGACATGGTTATGCCTGGTGATAATGTAAGTATCTCTGTAGAGCTGATCTACCCTGTTGCGATGGAAAAAGGTCTCCGCTTCGCGATTCGTGAAGGTGGCCGTACCATCGGTGCAGGTCAGGTAACTGAGATCATCGAGTAATCGTATAAGATAACATCGGGCTCCCGAAAGGGAGTCCGATGATTTTTTGTATTTACGGGCGTAGCTCAATTGGTAGAGCGACGGTCTCCAAAACCGTAGGCTGGGAGTTCGAGTCTCTCCGCCCGTGCAAAGCAAAGGAACGATGGAAAGATTGCGGGCGACTTTTAAAGAATATCTCGACGAACTTGTATATAAAGTTCAGTGGCCTTCCCTTGAAGAGCTGCAAAGCAGTACGGTTACCGTATTGGTTGCTTCAGTGATCATCGCACTGATTATTTTCCTGATGGATTTGGCTTTCAATCAGGGAATGGGTGGTCTCTATTCGATCTTCAACTCTTAAATCTCCGGAACTGATGGAACATGCATGGTACGTAATCCGCTCCATCAGTGGGAAGGAAAAAAAAGTGAAGCAGTACATTGAGAGCGAAATCGATCGCCTCAAGCTGCATAACGCAGTCAACCAAGTACTGATTCCCACTGAGAAAGTTTTCGAGATGCGCAACGGAAAGAAAAAACTCCGTGAGCGTAACTTCTTGCCCGGCTACATTCTGGTTGAATGTACGCTGGACCCTGAATTCATTTCCGCTATCAAGGATGTTCCCAATGTGATTGGCTTCCTGGGTGAAACCAAAGGTGGTGATCCAGTGCCATTGCGGGTGAGTGAAGTGAATAAAATCCTCGGTAAAGTAGATGAGATGAATGAGAAAGGCGAAATGCCTGAAGAACCATTCATCAAAGGCGAGCCGGTTAAGGTAATGGCAGGACCATTCAACGGCTTCACTGGAAACATTGAGGAGGTCTATGAAGATCGTAAAAAGTTGAAAGTAGTGGTAAAGATCTTTGGTCGGAATACGCCCATTGAGCTTAATTACTTTCAGGTTGAAAAAGAATATTAGGATAAACGAAAATTGGGTGTTCCCATTGTCTGGTCCTTCGGGATGCTTCCACAGATAATGTTCCTCAAAACTGAACGCCCCCTTTTCATTTTATATATCAATCGATACCAATGGCAAAGCAGATAGAAACCTATGTAAAGCTTCAGGTGAAAGGCGGCCAGGCTAGCCCTGCGCCACCAATCGGTCCCGCACTGGGTGCAAAAGGGCTGAACATCATGGAGTTTTGCAAGCGATTCAATGCGCAAACGCAGGATCGGAATGGGCAGGTGCTTCCAGTGGTGATTTCTGTTTATGGGGACAAGAGTTTTGATTTTGTCATCAAAACTCCACCCGCTGCAGTTCTGTTGTTGGACGCTGCAAAAATCAAGAAAGGTTCTCCTGAGCCCAACCGTAACAAGGTTGCCTCAGTGAGCTGGGATGATTGCAAGGCCATCGCAGAAACCAAAATGCCAGACCTTAATGCTTTCAGCATCGAGTCTGCCATGCGGATGATTGCGGGAACTGCCCGTAGTATGGGAATCACTGTCAACGGAACGCCCCCCTGGGAAGCTGCTGAATAACGAGTAAACGTCACATGGCAAATAAGAAGTATACTCAAGCACTCGCAGCTGTTGATACAGAGAAAGCCTACGATCTGGGTGAAGCCTGTCAGTTGGTCAAAAAGATCTCCTACGTACGCTTCGACGAGTCCGTCGAATTGCATGTGCGCCTGGGAGTTGACCCAAGACAAGCAAACCAGATGGTGCGCGGAGTGGCAACCTTGCCACACGGTACTGGTAAAGAAGTCAAGGTGCTGGTCATGACCACGCCTGACAAAGAGCAGGAAGCCAAAGACGCTGGCGCTGACTATGTTGGCCTGGATGAATTTGTAGAGAAAATTCAGGGAGGATGGACAGACATTGATGTCATCATCTGTTCTCCTAACGTCATGGCGAAAGTAGGGAAATTGGGAAGAATCCTCGGTCCACGCGGACTGATGCCGAATCCCAAAAGCGGTACCGTCACTCCGAACGTTGCGAACGCTGTCAAAGAAGTAAAAGCTGGTAAGATTGACTTCAAAGTAGACAAAACTGGTATTGTCCACGCTGCAATCGGAAAAGTTTCCTTTTCTGAGGACCAGTTGAAAGACAATGCGGTGGAACTTTTGCAAACATTGCACAAGTTGAAACCATCCGGTACCAAGGGAATCTACTTCCGGTCAATTTTCATGGCTTCGACCATGGGCCCCGGTGTCAAATTGGATAAAGCTACAGTTCCCGGAATCTAAGAACTATGACCAAAGAGCAAAAACATCAGTTGGTTGAAGAGTTGACGGAGGTCTTTAAGGCCCACCCCAACTTTTACATCACGGATGCCGGTGGATTGTCTGTTGAAGAAGTAAACACGCTCCGCGGATTGTGCTACAAGTCTGACATTAAAATGCAGATGATCAAGAATACCTTGATCCGCAAGACGCTGGAGAAACTCGATGGTGATTATTCTGACGTGTATGACGCACTGAAGCAACCGTCGTCCGTTTTCTTCGCTACGGCTGAAAATCCAAGTATACCGGCCAAAGTCCTGAAAGAATTTCGCAAAACCAATGAGAAGCCGATTTTGAAAGCGGCTGTGATTGAGACTTCAGTGTTCAAGGGGGATGACCAACTTGAATCATTGGCCAGTCTGAAATCCAAAGACGAACTCATCGGCGAAGTTATTGGATTGCTCCAGAGCCCGGCCAAAAATGTTGTATCCGCCCTTCAGTCTGGTGGACAAACATTGTCAGGGCTCCTCAAGGCACTTTCCGAAAAAGAAAGCGCCTGACGTTAGAAGCTGTATGTCAGCTTCTACCAAAATTGTACTGAAATTTCATTGAAAGAATTTTTATACTAAACGATCGAAAAAATGGCAGATCTGAAAGAATTTGCTGAACAGTTGGTCAACTTGACGGTCAAGGAAGTGAATGAGTTGGCTGACATTCTGAAGAATGAGTACGGCATTGAGCCTGCTGCCGCTGCTGTTGCAGTTGCTGCACCTGGTGCAGGAGGTGGCGAAGGCGGTGAAGCCGGAGGTGGCCAAACTGAGTTTGATGTTATCCTGGTAAGCCCAGGTGGCGCGAAACTCAATGTTGTGAAAGCCGTCAAAGCGATTACTGGTCTCGGCCTGAAAGAAGCCAAAGGCGTAGTTGATTCTGCTCCTGCTCCTGTCAAGGAGAAAGTTTCCAAAGAAGAAGCTGAAGCCATCAAGTCGCAACTTGAAGAAGCTGGTGCTGAGGTAGAGCTGAAGTAGGCAAACCTTTAAGGGTACCACTGGTTCTACCCTCTAAAATAGACCTGATTCATTGCAATCAGGTCTATTCCTCTATGTTATAACATGCCGTTTTTGGCACTTTTGTACCTCTTTCGCGTGTTCTTTTCTTAGATTCACCTTTAAACGCTTACAGGATTGACTAGCAGAAACGAGCCCAAACGCATATCCTTCTCCCAAATCCACAAGGTCATTGATTACCCGGATTTTCTGGAAGTGCAGCTGAAATCCTTCATGGATTTTATGCAGGTCGACACCCCGCCAGACAAACGCAGGGAAGAAGGGCTTTACAAAGTTTTCAAGGAGAATTTTCCCATTACTGACGCGAGAGAAAACTTCGTTTTGGAGTTTTTGGATTACTACATTGATCCCCCCCGCTACGCCATCGAAGAGTGTAAGGGCAGGGGATTGACGCATTCCGTTGCCCTCAAAGCGAAGTTATTCCTCTATTGTACCGATCCCGAAAACGAAGATTTCGAGCCGGTAACGCAGGAAGTGTATCTGGGAAACATCCCATACATGACCGACAATGGCACCTTTATCATCAATGGTGCTGAGCGGGTTGTGGTTAGCCAGTTGCACCGTTCTCCCGGTGTATTTTTTGGCCAGTCCTACCACGCCAATGGATCAAAACTATATTCAGCCCGGATCATCCCTTTCAAAGGTTCCTGGATTGAGTTTGCGACAGACGTCAACAACGTCATGTACGCATATATTGACCGGAAGAAAAAGTTCCCGGTTACCACGCTGATGCGCGCCATCGGTTACAGCTCAGACAAGGATATCCTTGAAATCTTCGGCCTGGCCGAGGAGGTGAAGGTTACCAAGACCAATGTCAATAAGTGCATTGATCGTAAGCTCGCTGCTCGGATCTTGCGCACATGGACGGAGGACTTTGTGGACGAAGATACCGGAGAAGTCGTTTCGATTACCCGAAATGAAGTACTGTTTGAGCGTGATCACGTCATTGCGAAAGAAGACGTGGAGCAGATTCTGGATTCTGGTGTTGAATCTATGATCATGGTTGCTGAGTCAACCAATGCCGCCGAGTATTCCATCATTTATAATACCCTGCAGAAGGACAATTCTAACTCTCAGAGCGAGGCAGTAGATCTGATCTACCGCCAACTGCGTAATGCAGAGCCGCCGGATGAAGAAACTGCCCGTGGGGTGATTGACAAACTATTCTTCAGCGATAAGCGCTACGACCTTGGGGAAGTAGGACGCTATCGATTGAATAAAAAACTCCATGGTGTTTATGATGAGGAAAGCCAGGTGCTGACCAAATCTGACATCATCAAGATTGTTGAGTATTTGGTAGAGCTGCAAAACAGCAAAACCAATGTGGACGATATTGACCACCTGAGCAATCGTCGCGTGCGTACGGTTGGTGAACAGCTGTACTCACAGTTTAGTGTTGGCTTGGCGCGTATGGCCCGAACCATCCGCGAACGAATGAACATCCGGGACAATGAGATCTTCACCCCGGCTGACCTGATCAATGCACGGACCCTGTCTAGTGTGATCAATTCATTCTTCGGGACCAATCAGCTGAGCCAGTTCCTCGACCAGACAAACCCATTGTCTGAGCTGACACACAAACGCCGTGTCTCAGCTCTGGGGCCTGGTGGTCTGTCCCGCGAACGTGCAGGCTTTGAGGTGCGAGATGTACACTATACACACTATGGCCGCCTCTGCCCGATTGAGACGCCGGAAGGACCAAATATTGGCCTGATTTCTTCTCTCTGTACATATGCCAAAATCAACGACATGGGCTTCATTGAGACGCCCTATCGGAAAGTTGATGATGGCGTTGTGGCACCGGTTGCTACCTATCTGAGCGCAGAAGAAGAAGATGATACCATCATTGCGCAGTCAAATGCACCGATCGACGAGAAAGGTTCGTTTGTCAATCCAAAGGTGAAAGCACGCCGAATGGGTGATTTCCCTGTGGTAGAGCCGGAAAATGTGGCCTACATGGACGTTGCGCCCAACCAGATTGTGAGTGTTGCTGCTTCTCTGATTCCATTCCTGGAAAATGACGATGCCAACCGGGCCCTCATGGGATCCAACATGCAACGTCAGGCAGTGCCGCTTTTGATTCCGGAAGCGCCAATTGTTGGTACCGGTATCGAAGAAAAGTGTGCGCATGACTCCCGCTCTCTGATGATGGCGGAAGGAGATGGTGTGGTGGATTATGTTGACGGCAGTAAAATCGTCATTCGCTACGATCGCACCGCGACTGAAGACCTCGTTCATTTCGAGTCCAATGTGGTTACATATAATGTTCCCAAATTCCTTCGTACCAACCAGAATACAAGCATCAACCTCCGCCCAACCGTTCGCGTTGGTGATCGGGTAAGCAACCGGGAGGTAATTGCCGATGGATACTCTACGGAGGATGGCGAATTGGCATTGGGGAAAAACCTGTTGGTGGCATTCATGCCCTGGCAGGGATATAACTTTGAGGATGCCATCGTGATTTCTGAGCGTGTGGTTGCAGAGGATGTCTACACTTCCATCCACATCGAAGAATTCGAGATGCAGGTCCGGGACACCAAGCGTGGTGAAGAGGAACTGACCCGCGAGATTCCAAATGTCAGTGAAGATGCGATTAAGCATCTTGACGAAAATGGTCTCATTCGGGTAGGAGCCGAAGTAAACCCTGGAGATATCTTGATCGGTAAGATCACACCTAAAGGTGAATCCGATCCTACACCAGAAGAAAAACTGCTCCGTGCCATTTTTGGAGATAAAGCTGGTGATGTAAAAGATGCATCCCTGCGCGTTCCCCCATCCATTGCTGGTGTGGTGATTGACAAAAAGCTTTTCTCTAAAGAAAAGAAGGAGTCAAAAGCCAAAGCACGTGATAAGAAGCTCCTTGCCAATCTCGAAGAGCGCTATAACAGCGAACTGACAGACCTTCACAACCTGATGGTGTCCAAATTGCTGGCCCTGCTGGGTGATGTGAAGTCGAAAGGAGTAAAAAATAAATTCAATGAGGAGGTTGTTTCTTCAGGCAAGAAATTTACCGAGAAAACCCTCATGGCCCTCAACTTCCTGGATGTCATTCCAAGTGGCTGGACCGCCAATGAAGAGTTGATCGAAAATGTTTCCAAGCTCTTCCGGAACTACAAACGGAAGTTTGACCAGATTGAAGGACGATTCCGTCGTGAAGAATATCAGGTACGGGTAGGTGATGAATTGCCTTCCGGCATCCTGAAATTGGCCAAAGTCTATGTCGCCAAAAAGCGCAAGCTGAAAGTAGGTGATAAAATGGCCGGTCGCCACGGAAACAAAGGGGTTGTCGCCAAGATTGTTCCGGTTGAGGATATGCCTTTCCTTGATGATGGAACGCCGGTTGACATCGTCTTGAATCCTTTGGGTGTACCTTCCCGTATGAACCTCGGTCAGGTATATGAAAGTATCCTGGCCTGGGCTGGTAAAAAATTGGGCTTGAAATTTGCTACACCTATCTTTGATGGTGCGACAGTCGATGATGTAAATGCTTATCTGAAGAAAGCTGAGCTGCCCGAGTACGGCGTAACCCGCCTGATCAACGGACAAACTGGCGAACGCTTCAGTGAAGCAACCACCGTTGGGGTGATTTACATGCTGAAACTGGTCCACCTTGTAGATGATAAGATGCACGCACGTTCAATTGGACCATACTCGCTCATAACGCAGCAGCCACTCGGGGGTAAAGCCCAGTTTGGTGGACAGCGTTTTGGTGAAATGGAGGTATGGGCACTTGAAGCCTTTGGGGCAGCGCATATCTTACGTGAGATGCTCACCGTCAAATCTGATGATGTGATTGGTCGTGCAAAGGTGTACGAGTCTATCGTAAAGGGAGATGTACTCCCGAGACCTGGTGTTCCTGAATCTTTCAACGTATTGATCCACGAATTGCGTGGACTTGCATTGGAAGTGACACTTGAATAATAACCTAAACAACCCCTTCTCCGACGGGAGAAGGGGCTCTTCTCTATAAAGGCCTTTAAATCTCGGAGGAAAAAAGCATGCCGATTGCGAAAAACACCAAAATTTCGAGTGATTTCCGAAGAATCACAGTCAGCCTTGCCTCCCCGGAAGCAATTCTGAACCGTTCTCACGGGGAAGTTCTGAAACCGGAGACCATCAATTACCGGACCTATAAGCCGGAAAAAGATGGGTTGTTCTGTGAACGGATCTTTGGTCCTGTAAAGGACTATGAATGTCACTGCGGAAAGTACAAACGCATCCGTTACAAAGGGATCATTTGTGACCGCTGCGGGGTAGAAGTTACGGAGAAGAAAGTCCGTAGAGAGCGCATGGGACACATCCAGTTGGTTGTGCCTGTTGCGCATATCTGGTACTTCAGAACCCTGCCCAGCAAAATTGGATACCTGCTGGGATTGACATCCAAAAAACTGGATCAGATCATTTACTACGAACGCTATGTAGTGATCAATCCAGGGGTAATGGAAGAAGAAGGCATCAGCAAGATGGACTTCCTGACTGAAGAAGAGTATCTCAATATTCTTGAGTCCCTGCCCAAAGAAAACCAATTGCTTCCAGATGAGGATGAGAAAAAGTTTGTCGCCAAAATGGGTGCAGACGCTCTCGAAGCCTTGCTGGGCAACATTGATCTGGACGATCTCTCTTACAGCCTGCGCCAAAAAGCAGCTACAGAGACGTCACAGCAACGTAAAAACGACGCACTGAAGCGTCTCAAGGTGGTGGAAGCCTTCCGCTCTGCCAACCGCCGCATCGAAAACCGTCCGGAATGGATGGTGGTCCGTATTGTTCCGGTGATTCCACCAGAATTGCGCCCGCTGGTTCCATTGGAAGGTGGCCGATTTGCCACTTCTGACCTCAACGATCTGTACCGTCGGGTCATCATTAGAAACAATCGTCTGAAGCGACTGATTGAGATCAAAGCACCTGAAGTAATCCTGCGGAATGAGAAGCGGATGCTCCAGGAGGCAGTTGACTCTCTCTTCGATAATACGCGTAAAGTCAACGCAGTCCGCTCTGACTCCAACCGCGCGCTGAAATCTTTGAGTGATATGCTCAAAGGTAAGCAGGGACGTTTCCGTCAGAACCTGCTTGGTAAGCGTGTTGATTACTCAGGACGTTCTGTCATCGTGGTTGGTCCTCAGCTCAAATTGTATGAGTGTGGCCTGCCAAAAAGCATGGCAGCAGAACTGTTTAAACCTTTCGTCATCCGTAAGTTGATCGAAAGGGGAATTGTCAAAACGGTTAAGAGTGCGAAAAAACTGGTTGATCGTCGCGACCCGGTGATCTGGGATATTCTGGAAAATGTTCTCAAAGGACATCCGGTGATGCTCAACCGCGCACCAACCCTGCACCGTTTGGGTATCCAGGCCTTCATGCCAAGACTGGTGGAAGGTAAAGCCATTCAGTTGCACCCATTGGTCTGTACTGGCTTTAACGCTGACTTTGACGGCGACCAGATGGCGGTTCACGTGCCGCTGAGCAACGAAGCTTGTCTGGAAGCAATTCTGTTGATGTTGGCCAGCCACAACATTCTCCACCCTGCGAATGGCTCGCCCATTACCCTGCCAACACAGGATATGGTATTGGGTGTATACTACCTCACGAAAGCACGTCCAAAGCAAAAAGGCGAAGGTCTGACCTTTGGCTCTGCTGAAGAAGTGGAAATCGCTTACAATGAGGGAGTCGTGGCTAAGCATGCCATCATTAAACTTCGTCTGGAAAAAACTGATCCTGAAACGGGAGAGGTGGTTCTGGGAGAAGATGAAAAACCTGTATTTGAATTCATAGAAACCACCGTCGGCCGGGTACTCTTTAACAAGATTGTACCTAAAGGCGCCGGATATGTCAATATCCTTTTGTCCAAAAAATCCATGCGGATAGTTATCTCCGATATCTTCCGTAAGGTTGGACTGGTTGACACTGTAAACTTCCTCGACGATCTCAAAACAATGGGATTCCAGGAAGCATTCAAAGGCGGTCTGTCTTTCTCTCTTGGTGAGGTAATCATTCCAAAAGAAAAAGACATTCTCATCAAAGATGCCGAATCTAAGATTGATGAAGTTCAGATGAACTACAACATGGGTCTCATTACGGAGAACGAGCGTTACAATCAGGTGATTGACATCTGGACGCATACCAACTCCCGTCTGACTGAGACCTTGATGAGCCAGTTGGAGAATGACAAAGATGGATTCAACAACATCTATATGATGTTCCACTCAGGTGCACGTGGTTCCAAAGAGCAGATTCGTCAGCTCGGTGGTATGCGTGGTCTGATGGCCAAACCGCAGAAAACACTCAAAGGGTCTGCGGGCGAAATCATCGAAAACCCAATTCTGGCAAACTTCAAAGAAGGACTGTCGGTACTGGAATACTTTATCTCGACACACGGTGCACGGAAAGGTCTGGCCGATACCGCTCTGAAAACGGCGGATGCTGGTTACCTGACCCGTCGTTTGGTAGACGTAGCCCAGGATGTTATCATCAGTGAAGATGACTGTGGAACACTCCGTGGTCTTACCCTGACTGCACTGAAAGAAAATGAAGACATCATTCAGGCATTGGGTGAGCGTATTCTGGGACGGGTTGCTCTGAACGACATCGTCGATCCACTTGCAGACAATGAAATCATTGTACCTGCCGGAGGCGAAATCACGGAGGCTTTGGCTGCTCGAATTGATGAGACTGCCATTGAAGAAGTAGAGATTCGTTCAGTTTTGACCTGTGAATCAAGAACCGGTGTTTGTGCTGCCTGTTACGGTCGAAACCTTGGAACTGGTCGTCTGGTAGAAGTTGGTGAAGCAGTTGGTGTTGTCGCCGCTCAGTCAATCGGTGAGCCTGGTACACAGCTGACGCTTCGTACCTTCCACGTAGGTGGTATTGCTCAGCGTTTTGCGAATGCAAGCCAACTTGTTGCTAAGTTTGCTGGAAAAGTCGAGCTTGAAAACGTCCGTTTTGTAGAGCGGACCGAAGATGGTGAAACCGTCAACGTTGTTGTCAGCCGGACTGGTAAGCTGAAGATTCTTGATGAGCAGTCTCGGATTCTCTTTTCTAACAAAGTACCATATGGATCTAATCTGTATGTCAAAGATGGTGCAAAGGTTGAGAAAGGTATCCTGATGGCCAATTGGGATCCATATAACTCCGTCATCATCACAGAATTTGATGGAAAGATCACGTTCAAAGACGTAAGAGAAGGCCAAACATACCTTGAGGATCTGGATGAACAAACCGGACACAAGGAGAAAGTAATCATCGATAGCCGAGACAAAACTGTCAACCCAACCATCATCATCGAAGATGGTAAAGGCAACGAGCTGCGTTCACACAACATCCCAGTTGGTGCACACCTCGTGATTGAAGATGATGAGAAAATTACCGCAGGCCAGGTTTTGGTGAAAATTCCACGTTCTGGTGGCGGTACAGCAGATATTACCGGCGGTTTGCCTCGGGTTACAGAGCTGTTTGAAGCCCGTAACCCATCCAACCCTGCTGTTGTTTCTGCGATTGAGGGTTCTGTCCGTCTTGGAGGGATCAAGCGCGGTAATCGTGAGGTGTTTGTTAAGGCACCAGATGATTCCGACGAGCGTAAGTATATGATTAACCTCAATAAGCACATTCTGGTGCATGATGGGGACTATGTCATG
>JBCBZF010000976.1:0-2767 GCA_039815525.1 Bacteroidota bacterium
AGCCCAATAATGCTTTTTTTCCTTTTTGATAACGTGCGACCTCATCCGGAAATTCTCTCAAAACCGTCGCAATTTCATTTTCTAAGCTTCTGCTGTCTGTTGCCTGGATCATCAATCCTTTTTCTTCCGCTAGTGTGAGGGGATTGGAAGAAGGTGATTGGACCAAAGCATCAAACAATTCTCCCCGGCCATGATGTTTGGATACCGTTCCTTTTTGGACCAAATCAATCAATCTAGCTAACTGAGAAGGATTTAAAGGAAATTTCGCAATCTGCGAATCTTGTTCTTTGATCCAGGTTCTGACTGGCCCCATCATCCATTTAGCAGCTTCTTTTCCATCTGTCTTTTCACTTCGTACGGATTCGAAGTAATCGGAAAAAGCTCTTTCCTCGACCAATGCCGCCGCTTCATTGTAACTGATGCCAAGCTGTTCATGATATTCCCGAAAGCGATCTTGTGGAAGGCGTGGGATGCTTTTTCGGGCTTTATCAACTTCTTCCTGACTGATGTGGAGGGGTAAAAGGTCCGGCTCAGGGAAATAGCGGTAATCATCAGCCGTCTCTTTTTCCCGCATTGGTTGGGTACGTTCACGAACCGTGTCCCACAAACGGGTCTCCTGTTGAATGCTGCCGCCATCTTCTAATTCATCAATCTGGCGACCGATTTCGTAATGGGCGGCCTTGGTGATGAAGTTGAAAGAGTTCATGTTTTTGATTTCCACCCGGGGACCAAATTCCGTGGCTTCCTTTTTCATGACGGAAACATTGGCATCACAGCGCAGACTGCCTTTCTCCATGTCGCCATCACAGACTTCCAGGTAGCGTACCAGCGTCCGGATTTCGCTCATAAAAGCCGCGGCTTCCTCAGGGGTACGCAAATCTGGTTCTGTGACCAATTCCAGGAGACCAACTCCGGCCCGATTGAGATCAATCAGACTGTTTTCCGGATCCTGGTCATGAACGGACTTACCGGCATCCTCTTCAATGTGAATATGATGAATCCGAATGTCCCGGTAACTGCCATCTTTGTCTCTGATGGCGAGCTTGCCGCCAATACAAATGGGTTGTTGATCTTGTGAAATCTGATAGCCTTTGGGAAGGTCAGGATAGAAATAATTTTTTCGGTCAAAGAAGCATTGTTCCGAAATCGTACAACCCAGCGCCAATCCCAGCCGAATGGCATGAGACACTGCTGCCTGATTGATCGATGGCAAGGCACCGGGATGTGCCAATGATATGGGCGATACACAATGATTTGGTGGTTGACCAAAAGAAAAGGCTTCGGTCGCAAACATCTTGCTGCGTGTTTGCAATTGTATATGGATCTCCAGCCCAATCACTGGCTGGTACTGCTTTGCAATATCCGAATGCGGCATAGATTTGGGATTTAATTCCCGGGGGGAAGGCAAATTAATCATTAGTCCTCAGTCCACAGTCAATCGTTGATAGAAAAATAGGAGAGAGGTGTCAGGAGTCAGGAGTCAGGTGAGAGGTAAGAGTAAAAAATAAATCAACTCGCACCTCTCACCTCGCTCCCCGCCCCTCAAAAAAAAAGCCTCCCCAAAGGAAGGCTTTCGTATGATCTGTTTGCGGATGCTGTTTACACGTGCATCCACTCTTTCTTTGCCATCAATTGATCCTCGGTCTCTTCATGATCCGGATCAGGAACACAACAATCCACCGGGCAGACTGCCGCACACTGTGGTTCTTCATGAAAACCAATACACTCCGTACACTTCAGATGCGTGATATAATACACTTCATCCGAAACTGGTTTTTGGTCTGCGTCCGCGTCAATCTCCGTTCCATCTGGTGCGGTGATTGTACCAGTAAGATCAGTACCGTCAGAGAATTTCCATTCAACGCCTGGCTCATAAATGGCGTTGTTTGGGCATTCTGGCTCACATGCACCACAATTGATGCATTCGTCAGTGATGATAATGGCCATATAAAAAATGAATTAAATTGATCGGGATAAAATTAGGGGGAATCTCCCTGCCAAACAATGCTGAAGTCGCTTTTGTTTGGGCGATGTGCAACTGGTTTATGGATATTAAAAAATCAATGTGTAATAGAATAGGCCAGAGCAGATCCGTAGTTTTGTGATCATGGCGACTTATCTCTCACTGGAAGATCGTGTCAACAGTTGGCTGGAATTGGGCAGCATGATCGGGCCTGCGCAATTACCTGCTGATATTGAGGCAGCCGCTTTGCAGGCCAACCCATGGTTTACCCCTTATTACATTCGACGGGCGCTAACCGAAATTCAGGCCTGGTTTGACGAGGAAATGATCTGGCAATTTTTACGTCAATACGATCTTCCATCGTCTTCTGACAAGGTGATTGGTCTCATCGCCGCCGGAAATATACCCCTGGTCGGTGTCCACGATCTTTTCATCAGTGTCCTCAGTGGACACATAACTCAATTAAAACCTTCTCATCAGGACCAGGTCCTGCTCCAATGGATTATCGACAAATGGTGCCAAATTCTTACACCCCTATCTGCCCGTTTGCATATCGTCAAACAACTACATCAACCAGACTTTTTTATCGGTACTGGTAGCAACAACACCGCTCGTTACCTTCGTTCGCATTTTGCGAATATTCCGAATATCCTACGTAAAAATCGTTTTTCGGTCGCTTTTATTGACCGGGAATTGCAAGATGAAGAGTGGCAGGGCTTATTGGAAGATATCCTTCTGTACAATGGCACAGGATGTAGAAACGTCAGTCAGATCGTCACTCTTACACCCAGTGGCTGGAAGCAT
>JBCBZF010001093.1:0-2408 GCA_039815525.1 Bacteroidota bacterium
CTGTTGGTCATCGCCAAAACCGAGTACGCCATGGCCCATATTTCCAAGCAGTTCTTTGACCGGACCACTGACCGCACCTATCAGGCATTGGTGTGGGGGGACGTAGCCGAGGAGAAAGGGACCGTGGTGGCGCACATCGGCCGTAACCCTAAGAATCGCAAGATTTATTATGCCTATCCCGATGGCAGCGAGGGGAAACATGCGATTACCCATTTCGAAGTATTGGAGCGTTTCGGCGTCATGACCCTGGTCAAATGTAAACTGGAAACCGGGCGAACCCATCAGATTCGGGTTCACATGAAGTTTTTGGGCCATCCTCTCTATCACGACAAAGAGTATGGCGGGGACAAAATCCTGAAAGGCCCGCCCAACAAAAAGTTTCAGCAGATGATTCGGAACTGTTTTGAACGGATGCCCCGGCAGGCTTTGCATGCAAAGACACTCGCCTTTGATCATCCTGCTACTGGTGATAGAATGGAGTTTGACAGCCCCTTGCCAGCAGACTTTCAAGCAGTTCTGGAGAAGTTGCGGAGCTGGTCAAAAGCAGGAGGTGTCTAGCACGAAAATGACTAAGCGAAAACGATTACGGTATCGTTTTCGCCTATAAAATGCTGACTGTCAGTTATATAGAATTTGCATGATATATGATTTTTTCAGATATTCATATCACTGTAGTTAGTGTTTATATAGCAATTTTGAGGAAAGCGGAGGTACATCCTACTATTAGTGGCGATGTACCTCATTTTTTTGTTCCAAACATCAACACAGAATCTCAGTCCCCATGAATATATTTGCCAGCAATCAACGTCCTCATTTACTGGAACAGATTGCCGAAACTGAATATGACCTCCTCGTCATTGGGGGAGGCGCCACTGGTTCTGGTATTGCCCTGGATGCCGCTTCGCGTGGCTTACGCACGCTTTTGGTAGAAATGGAAGATTTTGCTTCAGGGACCTCCAGCCGATCCACCAAGTTGATCCACGGTGGCTTGCGCTACCTGAAACAGTTTGAAATCGCCCTGGTCCGGGAAGTGGGCCGGGAAAGGGCCATTGTCCACCGATTGGCACCACATCTGGTGGTTTCTGAAAAGATGCTCCTGCCATTGGTTAAGGGTGGTACTTATGGTCGTTTCGCTACTTCAGTCGGACTGATGGTCTACGACGTTCTGGCAGGAGTTGAACGACCAGAGCAAAGAGTGATGCTCTCCAAGGAGGAGACCATGGAACTGGAACCCAATTTGCGGACGGATATTCTCGAAGGATCAGGCTTATATGCAGAATACAGGACGGATGACGCCCGCCTGACAGTAGAAGTTCTCAAAACGGCTTCTCTATATGGTGCGCACAGCCTGAATTATGCGAAAGTAGAAGATTTTTTATATGAGGATGATTTGGTGGTCGGTGCGGTCTGTCTGGATCGTTTGTCGGGCCAACGCTTTCAGGTGAAAGCACGCCAGGTTGTGAGTGCAGCTGGTCCGTGGGTGGATGAGTTGCGGGAGAAAAACAATTCAATGACCGAACGCCACCTTTTTCTCTCCAAAGGTGTGCATTTGGTGGTGCCACATGAGAAGCTACCCATCAATCAATCCATCTACTTTGATGTACCGGATGGCCGGATGATCTTTGCGATCCCACGGGGGAAGATCACGTATATCGGGACGACTGATACTGAATACCGAGCTGACAAAAACCATGTCCTGACCCGTGAAGGCGATGTTACATATCTGGTGGAAGCGGTCAATCATACCTTTCCAGATGTCCATTTACAAGCTTCAGATGTGATTTCAAGTTGGGCGGGTCTTCGTCCGCTGATCTTTGAAGAAGGCAAATCTGCTTCGGAAATCTCGCGTAAGGATGAGATTTTTGAATCGCCGACTAATTTGATTTCGATTGCGGGGGGAAAGTTGACGGGATACCGGAAAATGGCGGAAAGGGTTGTGGATACGGTGGTTAAAAAACTGCGTAAGGGTTTTCATGTGAAGGTAAAAGACTGCCACACTGACACCATTGTGATCAAAGGCGGTGGTTTCAAGGATGGAGAGGATGTTGAGCAATACAAACAGGCCGTTCTGAAGCAACTGGCACCTCATGGCTTTGATGCCTATGATGCTGAATATTTGGTCCACAATTATGGCCAACAGACGGATACCATTCTGGAATGGTTCTTTGAACGGGACACGCAGGACGCACTTGCGTTGGCGCGAACAGAGCTCGCCTTTGGCTTTGAATACGAAATGGTGGTCAAGCCGCTCGACTTCTTTAGCCGGCGCTCTGGGCGTTTGTATTTTGATATCCAGAGCATCCGGGACTTGATGGATCCACTACTGGCTGATTTTCAGGCCTACTTTGGATGGGATGAGGGACAATTGGCAGAAGAAAAAGCCATCCTTGGCCAGGCAGTTCATGAAG
>JBCBZF010000743.1:0-3771 GCA_039815525.1 Bacteroidota bacterium
AGATGAAGGCTGCTGGTGGTGGTTCGATTGTGAATGTCGGATCAATGTGGGCGAAACAAGCGGTCAAGGCAACCCCTTCTTCTGCTTACTCTATGCAAAAAGCCGGTTTACATTCTCTGACCCAACACCTGGCCATGGAATTGGGTGATCATAAGATTCGGGTCAATGCCATTTCGCCGGCGGTGGTTGCCACACCGGTTTATGAAGGCGTTTTTGGTGGGGCAGATGCCGCAGCTGAAGCTTTGGTTGGCTTCAATGCGTTTCATCCCATCGGTCGCAATGGTACTGCTGAAGAACTGGCTGAAGTCATCAGCTTTTTGCTGTCGGACGAAGCGGGTTGGGTAACCGGAGCCATCTGGGATACTGATGGCGGTGTGATGGCAGGAAGGAATTGATGTTTGATAAAAAGTGTCTCCGAAATGGCCAATCATTTCGGAACACTTTCTTTTATTGCATATGTGCGATTCATCATCCCGTCAACCTTATGGAACTGACCAACTCACTCCGCTCGCTTTTTCCCTTTCCCGCTGCTGATTTTCTCGCAGAACTGGAGGCCGAAGGGCAAGTTCAAAGCATTCCACCGGAAACCACCATTCTGCGGACCGGAGGCACGGTGGGCAGTTTACCGGTGATTCTGGATGGGCAGGTGAAAGTGTTTCTCCGGCATGAAGACAAAGATCTGTTGCTGTACTATATCGAACCGGGCGAAAGCTGTATCATGTCTTTTGCGGCTTGTGTACATTCTTCTGGAAGCGAAGTGAGTGCTGTTACGGAGACCGAGGCGAAAGTCTTGCTCTTACCCGCTGAGAAAATTGCCCATTGGCTGCGGGCATATCCTTCATTTGGGCAATTCATGCTGGAAGTGTATCATGCCCGCTACCTCGACTTGCTGCACACCATGGAACAGCTGATCTTTCAGAATCTGGATGAACGGGTCTTGTCGTATTTGCAGAAAAAAAGTAGTATTCAACAACAAGAAGAGCTTCAGATTACCCATCAGCACATTGCCCAGGATCTGGGGACGGCCCGGGAAGTGATTTCGCGTATTCTGCGTAAAATGGAGAAAGACGGCAAGATCATCACTTCAAGGAATCGGATAAAATTACCTGAATCGTGACAAAAGTCACTGACTATCAGGATAGAGGCGTCTACTTTTGAGGATGAAATCAATCAAAGACTGGCCGCTGGTAGCAAAATTAGCACTTTCCTGTGCGATTTGTCTGAGCCTGATCACGGTCATTGGTCTGTTGATTGAGCAACTCTTAAACTGATCGTCATGAAAAGAAACATGAGCAACATGGATCGTGTGATCCGTCTGATTGTCGTCGCTGTCGTCGCCGGCCTCATCTTCACCAATACCGTAAGTGGCATCCTGGCCATCATTTTGGGCGTTCTTGCGGTGGTATTCGTAGGCACCAGTCTGGTGAATGTCTGCCCGCTTTACGCGATTTTTGGCATTTCTACCTGCAAGGTATCGCCGGAAAAGCAGTGATAGGATTGATACGAATGACATCATCCCCAACCAGCAGCGACACGGCATGCTTGTTGGGGAATCTGTTTTTTGCGGCAATAATTGCCTTCTCTGGAATTATATTGACATTAATCCAACCTCAACTCTGCAACCTCAACTTTCATGATGTTGACATTGCTATCATGTACACCCAGGGAAAGCCCTTTGATCACCGCTACTTCATCTCCATAGTCATCGCTCAATTTGTAGGACTGTTCCAGATCTCCCTGAGAGCCGATGAAGGTCTCTCTTTCCGGTCCGAACTTGAATTTACAATCACTCTCATCCAGGCTGATTTCCCGGTAAAAAAATTGTGCCCGATTGAAATTATTGCCTGATACTCTCAGGCCAATCCCGGTGATGATGGCATTGCCCGGCGCTTCGAATTCGATTTCTCCATTATTACTGGTATTGCCATCGCCTTTGATCACTCTTTTCTCACCCAGGCTGCCATCAGTATTGATTTTTTTTACGATCAGGTGGAGGAGACGTACGGTACTGTTTTTGATCCCAGGTGCATTGTGGGCAGTTGCACGCATCCCAACCACTACTTCGTCTTCTCCAATGGTTAAAATGCTCCGATCAATTCCGCCTGAACCTTTTTGGACAGTCCGCTCATTGAACTTATCTACCGCTGTTGGAATATCGCAGCTGTCTCCTTTATGATAGCAATCACAGACCGGTGCTGTGATGGGAACACAGTTTTCAATGGTAAACTTGGTTGCGACCTCATTGCGGACCACTTTGTCTTCCAGAACAGTGCGGACTACATAAGAAAGGGGGACACCGGTACGAATATCACCACTGGAAGCCAGAAAATTGGTCAGCTCAGATACATCGGTGGTCACTGCCTGGATCAGTTGACCTGCTTCTCCGCCCAGGGCAAAGACTTTTACTCTCAGGTTTTCCAATTCGCTGATCAATTTGGTGCTACCACCTCCGCAATTGCCCCTGAAACATGCATTGGCCGAGGCTTCAATCACCGCGGAAGACTCGGTTGACTCGATCAACAGGGCAAATTGGCGACCCACATTCAACGAACTCACATAGGTAAGGGGATTTTCCCGGCTGACCACTCTTTGTAAATCTTCGGCGGTAACATCAGGATGGAAAAAATCGCTCAGGCTACTGGGGCGATCAAAGAGAACGCTGAAATAGGTTTGATTCAACAGGACCACAAAGCGATTGAATTTTTTGTCAAGATCAGTGCTAAAGGAGAGGGAAGCCTTCAGCCCCCCGAGTGAACTGGCCTGAGCCTGGAAGGCGAGTTCCAGTTCCTGCTCTGATTTGATTTCCTGGATGGTCAGGTTAAAACGGGCGGGAATGATGCCGGAATTTTCCTGCAAAATGTCATTGACGGTCTCAAAATAGGAAGAAGGTGAGTACTCATCCATGGAGCCAGAAACTGAGCTGGAGGCATTGAACAAGGAAAGCGAAACCTTTCCTGGTCCACGCCGCAGGGGAACGCGGTCAGGTGTGGCTTTCTGGAGGGAATTCCCCGCCAGCAGATTACCGGCAATGATCACATCCGCATTGGGATCAAAATTGAAAAATTTGTCCGGGGCGATGGTGGCATCTACTTCAGAACGGGTACAACTGAACTGGACACCGTCGACTTCGTTTTCAAAATTTGTCGAATTTGTGTCACTCCTGGTGACGGGATCATTGAATTGTCCGCCTCCCTGGAGGATATCGCGGATCAGGTCTTCGGTGAGCTCCCCACTCAGTTGGGGGTCAATGTCAATGTCGTCTTTTTGACAGGCAGTCAGGCTAAAACAGAAGACAAGAATGAGGGCACGGCAGATGTGCCATGGTGTTTGAGGGCTTTTCATGTGAATAGATTCGCGTAAGGTTAAAATGGGCTGTTAATGCTTTGGTCCTATCCTTTGCTGTGCCAATTTCTACGCGTAGTGGTCTCTTAGTAACGCGGCCTGGTGGTCACTGTTGTACGACAGATCGAAGATTTGTCTGAACCGGGATTTTTAGGGTTTGAAGCGGGAGGAAATGCCTGGTAGTAAACGGCTCTTATCCCTGAAAAACAGCGACATCTGTATAAGATGCAAAATCTCAACAGGACGTTGACAACACCAAAAACCGCCAGAAGAATCATCCTCTGGCGGTTTCATATTTAGGTGAGATGTGCTTCTATTTGACCAGTGTAATATTGCCTTTGTAATTTTTCTCACCAATCATGAGGGAGTAGAAGTAGACGCCAGAGACCGCGGCATTGCCTTCGGGGTCGGTCCCTCTCCATGCTTCTG
>JBCBZF010000322.1:0-6674 GCA_039815525.1 Bacteroidota bacterium
CAATTTAACCAAAAAGTTAAATCATAAAGTTAAACCAGAAAATCAGGATCGCTTATGAGACGTATCATGTATATCACTATTCTCACTGGCTTGATTACATTGATCAGCTCAGACCGACTTCTTGGTCAAGAGAAGGTCGTCAGTTTAGCGAGAGCTTATCAAGCCCTGGAATCACGCTACCCTCTTTTACAGAATGCTGGCTTGATTGACCAGCGCTATGCAGCGGAGCAAGCCAGGCTCAAAATGGCCAATCGCCCGCGTCTCAGTCTACAGGCTGATGGCCGTTTACAGTCGCAGACCACTGCTTTTCCAGATGGCGATGGGGCACCTCCAATTGCGATTGATCTCCCGCTTTATTCATCAAAAGCCTGGCTGGAAATTCAATATAACTTGCTGGATGGTGGCCGGAATAAAGCCCAACAAGCACAGCAAGCTGCACAGCACAAGGTCGAGAAGCAGTCTCTGGCGGTTGATCAATACCAGCTTCGCAGGCGGATCAATCAACTCTTCGTTCAAATTCATCTCAATCGCGCCCAAATTGAGCTGCTACAAACCAGTTTGGCTGACCTGAAACTCCGCCAGGAAGTGATCTCAGTGGGAATCCAAAATGGGGTCATACTGGAAAGTGAGCTGAGTCAGCTCAAAGTTCGGGAATTGGAGTTGGCCTCTTCGATCACAGAAAGTGAGGCAGCTGTCCAGGCCAGTCTCGATCAATTGAATCATCTGACCGGTTTGGATTTGGCGCCTGAAGTTCAGCTGATTTTCCCGAATATGGGAGATTATCAGGAAATTCCCTCTCTGGGCCGCCCGGAACAGGAATTGTTTCAACATCAGGCAGAGGTGCTCGGACGACAAACCGATTTACTTGCCGCAAACCGAAAACCACAATTAAGCCTGTATGCACAGTCTGGTGGCGGTTATCCCAACCCACTGAATCTATTGGACAATCAGGCCGCGCCCTTTGCCCTGGCTGGTTTTCAATTCAACTGGCAACTAAGTGGAGGGCAAATCTTTAAGAAGCAACAAGAAAGCATTCGCCTGCAAAGAGAAGCATTGCGCAATCGGGAAGCAGCCTTTGCTTTTGACATGGAATCAGCAGCCAGTCGCTATCAATCTCAACTCTTACAATTGAGTCAACAGATCGAGCAGGACCAGGAGATTGCAGCTTTACAGGAAGATATTCTGACCCAAATGGCCGTTCAGTTGGATGAGGGAGTAATTACCTCTTCTGATTATCTCGTCCAGTCCAATGCCAGTCTCAGGGCCCGGCAAAATCTCAGCCTCCACCGTATTCAACGCCTCAATTTACGCCTTGACCTGCTCAATCAGCGGGGACAGGGATTCGAATAAACTTTCACCCAGCATCCAAATCATATGTATACCAAACTGATTTCTCTTAGCATTGCCTGTACCGTTTTCTTCACCAGTTGTGATGATGCGGAAAACAGAGCCGACGCCTATGGCAATTTCGAAGCTGATGCCGTCACCATCAGTGCCGAAACCAATGGTAAACTTCTTCGCTTCTCTGTAGAAGAAGGCATGCAACTGACCGCTGGTCAGCAGGTGGCATTGATCGACACCAAAGCACTGCATCTGCAAAAACAGCAGATCCTTGCCTCAATGGGGAGTTTGGCCAAAAAACTCCGCACGGCCCAACCAGACATACGCGTACTGCAAGACCAAAAAGCCAATTTGATCAGGGAAAGAGATCGTACCGCATCATTGGTCAAAGCCAAAGCCGCGCCTCAGAAACAATTGGATGATCTCAATGGAGAGCTCAAAGTATTGGATCAACGGATTGCAGCGGCGCGCGCCCAGGTCAATACAGCCAACTCTGGCATTTTGGCCGAAAAAGACCCCATGCAGGCCCAGATCGCCATCATTGAAGATCAAATTATCAGATCGAATATCCATAACCCAATCGATGGGACGGTTCTGAATAAGCTAGCGGAATCCCATGAATTGGTCCGGAACGGCAGTCCATTGTACCGAATTGCTCAATTGGATCCCATGATCGTTCGGGCCTACGCTAGCAGTACGCAGCTGCAGGCGGTAACAATTGGGCAATCAGTAGAGGTGCGAATTGATCAGGGGAAGAAAGGCTACGCCCAACTCGATGGAGAAATCAGTTGGATCTCCCAGGAGGCAGAGTTTACGCCCAAAACCATCCAGACCAAAGAAGATCGGGTCAATCTGGTGTACGCCTTCAAAGTGCGGGTTGCCAATCCAGATGGACAACTCAAAATCGGTATGCCGGCAGAAATCAATTTCACCCAAGACGCTGGATCATGAAACATGATATCATCATTGAAGGCGTCAGCAAGTCTTTTGGGGACATCGATGCTGTCAGAAACATTCAACTCTCGGTTGAAGAAGGTGAATTGTTCGGGCTCATCGGCCCAGATGGTGCAGGAAAATCAACGCTTTTCCGCATTCTGACTTCCCTGCTGCAGCCAGATGGCGGGCGCGCCATCGTCGCAGGTCTTGATACCGTCAAAGATATGTGGGCCATCCGAAGCGTGATCGGATATATGCCAGGCCGTTTTTCACTTTATCAGGATCTCAGTATAGAGGAAAACCTGGACTTTTTCGCCACCATCTTCAATACCAGTCTGGCGGAAAACTACGAGTTGATCGAAGAAATATATGTCCAGATTGAACCTTTCAAAAAACGGCGAGCAGGTAAACTCTCCGGGGGTATGAAGCAGAAACTGGCACTTTGTTGTGCACTTATTCACAAACCCAAAGTGCTCTTTCTGGATGAACCCACCACTGGCGTAGATGCAGTCAGCCGAGCGGAGTTCTGGGAGATGCTCAAACGCCTCAAAGCCCATGGGATCAGCATCATGGTCAGTACGCCATACATGGACGAAGCTTCTCTCTGTGATCGTATTGCTTTGATTCAAGGGGGGGAAATCATGGCACTTGACAGCCCGGAAGACATCATTCGCGGGTACGACAAACCGCTTTTTGAGGTCAGAACGGAGAAGTTTTACCAATTGCTCCTTGATCTTCGCGCCGCAGACTTTACTGAAAGAGTGGAAGCATTCGGTGAGTTTTTACATCTCACCACTGCCCGTGAGATCGCAGAACGTGAGATCACCGCCTATCTCAGCGAATGTGGTCACACCCACATCGAAATCCGGCCGGCAAAGGCAAATATCGAAGACGTGTTTTTAGACCTCATGTAAATCACACCCTATGTCCAGCAATTATGTCATCCAGGCTCAGCAGCTCACCAAGCGATTCGGAGATTTTACTGCGGTAAAAGCCATTAGTTTCCAGGTAGAAAAAGGCGAAATCTTTGGCTTTCTCGGTGCCAATGGAGCAGGTAAGACCACGGCGATTCGCATGCTGACCGGCCTGAGTCATCCCAGTGATGGCGAGGCCTCCGTCGCAGGCTTCGATGTTTACCAGGAAAGAGAGCTGATCAAACAGAACATTGGCTACATGAGTCAGAAGTTCAGCCTGTATCCCGATCTCAGTGTTCGGCAAAACATCCGTTTCTATGGCGGTATTTATGGTCTATCCCGCAAACAGATTCGCAGCAAGACCCAGCAGATTTTAGCGGAACTGGCACTTGAAGACTATGCCAATAGCGTAGTGGGATCTATGCCACTGGGCCTGAAACAACGCCTCGCCTTTGCCGTCGCAAATGTGCATGATCCGGCCATTGTCTTCCTGGACGAACCTACCGGCGGGGTTGACCCAGCCGTGCGGCGACAATTCTGGGAAATGATTTATGAAGCTGCTGCCCGGGGGGTAACGATTTTTGTTACCACCCACTATATGGACGAAGCTGAGTATTGCGATCGCATCAGCATCATGGTAGAAGGCCGCATGGATGCCCTTGGCACACCACGAGAACTTAAAGAACATTTTCGCGCCAACAGCATGGACGAAGTATTCGTCAAGCTAGTCCGCAACGAAGATGGAAGCATGCGTTCATAATTTTCCCCAATCCTACAATCTATGAAAAGCTATCTGTTCAATATTCTTCTGAGCTGTCTTGTCTTACCAGTTTTTGCGCAAAAAAGCTCGCTCGAAGTACACATACCAAAAATCAAAGCTGCGGGTGAGGGTCAGATTTTAATCATGATTCATCGGTCGTCGGAAAGCTTTCCTGCGAGCTTTTCCCAAGCCACATACAGTGTTGTGATGGCAGATTTTGATAACAAACTGACCTATACCTTCACAGATATAGAGCCGGGCACCTATGCGGTTTCGGCTTTCCACGACAAAAATAAAAACGGCAAAATCGACCGTAACTTCATTGGATTCCCCAAAGAACCGGTCGCTGCGGCCAATCAGAAAAGCCTCGGGCGCCCCTCCTTCAGCCGCTCCAGTCTCCAGCTGGGGAAGACACCACAGCGTATCGAACTGACCTTCATCAATGATTGACCTATGTTGAACATATTCCTGGCTTTCGTCAAAAAAGAAAGTCTCCATATCCTACGCGACCGGCGTACGCTGGTGATTCTGTTTGGGATTCCGATTGCCCTGGTGTTGATCTTTGGCTTTACGGTCACCAATGAGTTCAAAGGTGCCTCCATTGCGCTCTTGGATCAATCGGAAGACAAACTCAGTGAGCAGTACCAACGTCATTTGGAGGCCTCCGGGCATTTGCAAATTATCGCCCGGCCACATTCAGTGGTGGGAATTGAAGAAGCCTTTGAAAATGGAGCGGTCAAACTGGCCATTGTGATTCCCTCTTCGTTCGCAGAGGACTTTTACAATGGAAAACGCATCCGGCTACAGTTTATCGCAGACGCATCCGAGCCCAATTATGCCTCCACGCTGATCAATTACGCCAGTCAAATGACCCGGCAATTTCAACGCAACCATCAGCCGTCAGCAGGTCCGGCCGGAGGACAGATCGACATCGAAAGCCGTATGATCTACAATCCCCAATTGGTCAGCGCCTACAACTTCATTCCTGGTGTGGTGGCCTTGATTCTGATGTTGATTTCGGCCATGATGACTTCTCTTACCATCGCCCGTGAGAAAGAGCTGGGGACCATGGATTTGTTATTGGTTTCCCCTTTGCCGCCCTTTCTGATCATTTTGGGAAAAGTCACGCCTTATGTATTTCTGTCCTTTATTAATGCGGTGATGATCCTGTTGATGGGTTACTACGTATTTGACGTTCCCATCATCGGCAGCCTGGTCCTATTGCTTACGCTCTGCATTCTGTACTTACTGACCGCTTTGTCTTTAGGGGTCTTGATTTCCACCAAAGCAGAAAGTCAGCAGACTGCCATGATGAGTTCACTTTTTACCCTCATGATGCAAACCATGCTGCTTTCGGGTTTTCTCTTCCCGATATCCAGTATGCCACTGTTTCTCCAATATGTCTCCAAAGTCATCCCTGCCACCTATTTCGTGGACATTCTCAAAGCGATCATGCTCAAAGGGGCCGGCATGGAGATCATTTGGTTTCCGGTCATGGTACTTGGTCTGATGACCAGTGTCTTTCTCGCTTTATCCTGGAAAAACTTTAAGGTCGTCTACAAATGAACATCTTACTATATATCGTCCAGAAGGAATTCATCCAGATTTTTCGCAACAAAGCGATCCTACCATTGATTCTGGTGGCGCCGATCGTACAGATGATTGTGCTTTCATTTGCCGCCAACAATGAAGTCAAATTGGTGCATCTGGCGGTGGTGGATATGGATCACTCCACTTATTCGCAGCGTCTGATTCATAAAATCCAGGCTTCGGATCGCTTTCAGCTGATTGAATTCAGTCCGGCGGCTTCTCTTTCGATGGAACAGCTACAAAATGGTCGCGCAGACATCATCTTGCAGATTCCGCATGGATTTGAGAAGGATTTTTTGAAAGGAGAAGAAAACGAACTGCAACTTCTGGTCAATGCCATCAATGGCCAACAAGCAACTGTCGGCTCGGCCTATCTCAGTCAAATCATCCAATCTTTCAACCAAAACATCCGGCCAGACTTTATCCATCTGCAAGCCCAAACAGCAAGCAAGGCTCAGCTGGACATTGAAGAACGCTATTGGTTCAATCCCCAACTCAACTATCAATACTTCATGGTGCCAGGCATCCTGGGGGAGTTGGTGACCATCCTGATCATGCTGCTGACAGCCATGAATGTGGTTCGGGAGCGAGAGGTGGGCACCATTGAGCAAATCAACGTCAGCCCCATCAAGAAATGGCAGTTTATCCTGGGGAAAATGCTCCCTTTCGTGCTGATTGGATTGTTTTTGATGAGTGTAGGTCTGACCGCAGGGAAATTGATTTTTCAGATTCCCATGCGCGGCAGTCTGATCGTCATATTTTCCTATTGCCTCCTGAATTTGGCCGCAGTGCTGGGTCTTGGCTTATTCATTTCCAATCTGGCCGACACCCAGCAGCAGGCAATGTTAATCGCCTTCTTCTTTGTGATCATCTTTATTCTGATGAGCGGTTTGTTCACGCCCATTGAAAGCATGCCAAAGTGGGCGCAGTACCTCACCTACCCCAATCCCATTGCCCATTTTGTGGATGTGATGCGAAAGGTTTTGTTAAAAAGCAGTGGTTTCGAAGATGTTTTGTTCAATTTTCGGCTGACAGCCATCATGGCAGTGGTTTTCAACTGGATGGCGGTGGTAAGTTATCGGAAGGTGGATTAGGGGACTTATTTTTGGATCTTTCAGCCTTTTTCATCAATC
>JBCBZF010000964.1:0-2816 GCA_039815525.1 Bacteroidota bacterium
ATCACGGGATCCGGATCGATCATCATGAGAAGGCACGGCGGTATCTACTGCTCTCTTTACTTCAATCCAGGGGTCTAAAGGTATCCGATTTTCGTAAACGATTCGACCAAAACCGGGTCAATCAAATGCGTGATGATCTCTATGATGACCATGGCTGGAAGGATGCCGGCATCATTCGCCACTGGGCCAGAGTACATGAAAACATCAAAAACGGTGATTTACTGATGGTCCGTCTGCCCAAAGCCATTGCCGAGCGTCTGGGGAAGAAAGTGCAGCCTCTGATCGATGAAGGTGAGATTCCGTCCAAAGGGCATTATGTCGCCAGGGTCTTGAAGGATAAACTCTCTGGCGGGCTGTTTTCATGAAGAAGTATATCCCCCACATGATCATCACTGCCATTGTCGTGGCAGTGGTTTACCTGATCATCGAAAACCGGAAACGGAAAAAAGAGATTGCGCCCCTCTTGCCAATCTCCGATGCAATCCGGGAGGCTGAAGAAAAGAAAGAGGACGTTCCAGCCGAAAAGGCACAATCCCCTGAAGCAAAGAAACCACCCCGTAAACGGGACGAAAAAGGAAAATTTGTAAAAGAAAACATCATCGAAGACGCTGAAATCGCCGAAAACCAATGAGCAAGCAAATCACCATTTCCCAGGAAGAATACGATCAGTTAATCGCTGAAAACAAGAAGCAGAAAGCGTTTATCGCCAAGCTGGAGCCCGTTTTCAAAGATTTACTCTTCGCTTCGGCTGATGTAACCGAAGTGATCGAACCCCTGGTCAAAGCCTTACAGGGAGGTAAAAACATGATGAAAATGATTACCAAAGCATCCAATCTGTTATTGAAGCTTCCCGAAGGTCGCATCGACCAGATGACTGAGCAGATGGAAACCCACATCATCCCGATCTGCAAACAGTTCGTCCCTTATTACCAGAAACAGCAAGAAAATGGAAACAACGCTCAGTCCTGATGCATTGGATGTATTGGAGTCCAGGGAAGAAACCCAGGCACCTAATACACCAGCTTTTGAAGCGGATGATCTTGGAGGTTTTCCGGATCGGGAGGAATTTTTTGATGAAGAACCGGACGAGGAAGTAGAAGCCGCCCGTCAACTCGATGAATTTTCCGCCGATGATGATGAACCGGCCTATATGCGCCAGATCGAAGAGTACGGGGACGGGATCAGAGATGGGAGCTTCGATGAAGACGACATCGAGGGAGTCGGCGACCTGGTGGTTGGTCTGGTGGATCAGGCAAAGCAGTTCATCAATCGCCATTTCAAAGCGGTTTACAAAAAGCGACTGAAGCAGGAGTTTCCGGAGAGTCGGCAAAAAGTCCTCAGTCTGGTGACATTTCTCGACCATCAGGGAGAAATGAATACCCAAAGCATCCCGCAGATGAAAAAGTGGGCCGATGAATACAGCGTAAGCCTGCCGGATCTGATTTCTGCTTATGTGGATTACCGGGAAATCCGGGACGACCTGCAAGCCAGCATCTACCAGGATTGGCAAAAAGACGGCATCCGGAAATATACCGAACGCTCAGTGCGCAAGTACATGAACGCCGGAGCAGTAGATCCGCTCTTCATGCTGGGCCTCTATGTTGCCGTTGCCCTTGGAATGGACATTTTCAAAGTGATTCAGAACCAACAGAAAAAAAGTGAGTAGCATTTGCCTCCTGATCGGAAAGCAGCGCACCGGCAAGAGCACCACTTTTGCCAAAATCGCGCGTGAAGTATCGGGTAAGTGTCTGATCCTTGATCCGGGCGAAAACAAAGCCTTTCAGGAATTCCCGGTTATGCCTGCGACCAACGCATGGAAATTCAACAACCCAAACCGACAAGGCAAGATTTGGCGCATCGAGGACAGCGGCAAGCAAATGGATCAGATCGAGGCGGTATTCGGATTCGACCAGGAAGGCAACTACAATAAACGCAGAGCCTATCTGAATGGCAATCTGTTCTTAGAAGACGCCGGGGCCTACATCGACTCCAATCTAAAGCGTGGGGTGATCAATACGATCAAGAAGATCAAGCAACACGGCCTGAATCTCTTCCTGTCCTACCACACCATTAGCGAGATCAGCCCTCAACTGATCAAGATGGGACCACGGGTGCTGATCCTGAAGAAAACCAAGGATAAAGATGTGTTTTCCCATATTTCGAAAGCGAAAGAGCTGGGCAGCTATCAGAAAGTCATGCAAGCCTATTATCGAGTAAAATTCTATGGAATGACGGAGCAGGAAATCGCCGATGAAATGGACCTTGAATATCTTTTTGGCATCGCCCGGGATCTACGCTTTGACCTGCGAAAAATGGGTATCAAAAACGTCCGGAACCCCAGCAATGCCGACATCAAGAAAGTCAGCAAAGCAATCTTCACATTCAGCCACGGACAGAAGACAATGAAAGGTATCAACCGGGAGTTGGCCAAGTATCACGCTGAAACCATTGTATTAGAAAAATGACCTTCGAGGGGACTGACATTGAAATTCGGATTTATGGCAAAGCAGAATTTGCCTATCGGCTCGGCATATCCGGTGAAACCCTCCGACGCTATCTGCTGGCACTGCGTCCACTGATGGAGCAGGACGCCAGCTTCTCAAAATACCGCAAAACCCTTTTCCCCAGCGAAATTCGTCTGATTCTGATCCACATCGGCTATCTGCCCAAACCAAAATCCTTCTTCCCTCCGAACTAAATTTTCATTAGCTTTCAGACAAAGTATCATCATCATGTCTGAACTGGCACATAAACTCATTCGGGAGGCGAAGGAGAAAAAACTGACGAGCCTGGATTTGGGGAATTGTGGGTTGACG
>JBCBZF010000366.1:0-6313 GCA_039815525.1 Bacteroidota bacterium
GGAAAGGTGGTCGGCGGTGTGGCTGCTCTTTGCCAAACCCACCAAAAACCCCTCATTGTTTTCGCTGGAAAAAATGATCTGCGGCCTGAATTAGCAGAAAAACATGGCATCCAATCAGTGTTTTCAGTCATGGACGTGGCCCAAGATACCACCGATGCCATGGCAAATGGAGGGGAATATCTTAGGACGCTAGCTGAAAATTGGGCTGTCAGCCTGATCAATTCTTAAGAATTCATTCACCTTTCAATTGTTGAATCTTTTGTGCCAGCTGCTGGTTAAAGCCGCGTTCATTGTTCACATTCAATTGTAAGGCCCTTTCAAACGCGGCCAATGCCTTATGCCTTTCACCCAACTGTACATAGCCATCTCCCAGGCTGTCAAACACATTCCAAGAGCTTGGATGTTGCGCCGCATTCAAGGCAAAGATTTTCACTGCCATCTCGGAGTTACCAGCCCTCATCACACCATAGCCAATGTTGTTGACCTGATTCTCAAAGGGTGCCTCCTGATCGACATGTTTCTTTTTTAGCCCTTGGTATGCCTTTTCCCAATTTTGAAAATCACCTTCCTGGGCCGCCGCCAGCAACTTTTCATACACCAGCGTATTGATCTCGTAAATGTCTTCGTTGACCAGACTGGCCAAATGATTGATGATGTCTTCAATGTCAAAAAAACTGCTGGTCCCATTGGCAAGAAAAAAGATACGGAGATTCTCTTCCGGGAAAGTACGATAAGCAGTTACCAGGCTACCAGAAAAACCGTAGGAATCATGTCCATTGAGAATCCGTTTGTCCCAGCCGTATGCAAAGACTTTATCGCTACCGGAATAGGCAAAAGGTGCCCACATGGTTGACAGGCTCTTTTCATTGAGAAAAGTAGATTGATGAAGTTTCTTATCCCAGGCCATCAATGCATCCAACGTAATGTTCATGCCATTCATCGCATAGGCATAATCCCCTTGCAGATAAGGGTGATCAATGGTGGGATAGCCTTTGGTGAAAGGAAAATATGCCGTAGCCCGGTTGCGAATGATATCACGGGAATCGCTGGAAAAAAAAGCGGTATCTGTTTCGGAGAGTCCCTGGCCTTCCAGCACAAAATCAGCCATGGGTTTTCCACTGAGCCTTTCGATGATTTGGTCCAATAGCCAGAAGTTGGTTTGGTTGTATTGATAGCGCTCACCGGGTGGAAAGGAGAGCCTCTGTGCAAACACTTTTGCTTTCGCTTCTGCTTCGGTGAGATCCTGAAATTCAGGAATGGGGGACATATCCGGCAAGCCACTGGAATGAGTCAGGCAATGCTTAATCTGAATGGTCTGCCAGTCCTCAGGCAAGTCATCTACATATTCCGAGACCTTATCTTCCAGGCTGAGTTTTCCGGCTTCGATTAACTGGAAGGCAGCAACTGCAACAAAGAGCTTGGTCAAAGAATAGATCCGAAAAATGGATTGCTCAGAAACTGGCACCTGATGTTCCAGGTTGGCAAAGCCATAGTTTTGACGGTGGATCAGCTTGCCCTTGTGCACCACCGCAACCGCTGCACCTGGCAGACCATATCTTTGCAGAACCGTGTTGACATAGGTGTCGATATCTGCTCTGATGATCGGTGGTTGATTTTGCGCAGGTAGTTGGCATATCATCATCCCCAGGATAAGACAGCTTGAAAGGAGAATCTTGTTCATTGGGTGGTATTTGCGCAAAAGACGCAATCGGGACCGACAGTGTTGCAAGGCCACGAATCAAAAGGCCGGGTTTAACGTTTTTTTAACCCATTACACCTCCCATTTCACAAAATACATATCAATTTGCCCTTTGTTTTTGGCTTCTACTTTCCCACGATACTCACAGATAAAGTCCTGCTGGATCTGCTCAAAAGTGCTTTGGGAAATGTTGACCAATCCAACTGCACCACCATGTTCGATCCGTGCGGCAGTGTTGACGGTATCGCCCCAAATATCGTAGGCAAACTTTTTGCTGCCCACCACCCCCGCCACGACGGGACCAGTATGAATCCCCACCCGGCATTCGAAGAAAGGCAGATTGTCGTTTTCCTTTCGCAGGCGAGCTTCGTGCATATAAGATTGAATGGCCAAACCAGCTCTGACAGCATCAGTGGCATGAGTTGGTCGTAGATCAGGCAAGCCGCAGGCACACATATAGGCATCACCGATGGTTTTGATTTTTTCCAAACCGTGCTTTTCAATGATGTCATCAAAGGCCCGAAAGCATTCGTCCAACTCACGTACCAGCTCACGTGGAGACATAATTTCGGCCATATTGGTGAAACCTTTGAAGTCAATGAACATCACCGACACTTCCTCATACGCCCGCACCCTGGCTTTGCCGTGCTGCTTGAGTTCTTCTGCCACCGATTCCGGCAGGATATTCAACAATAGATCGTCAGCTTTTTTCTTTTCGATGTCAATGATGCGGTTTTTGGTGGCCAATTTCCGGTTGACGCGGCTCTGCAAGCGTGAACGGTACATCAGACCGATGGCGATTAGCACCAAGACCCCCAGACCAATAATCAAATAGATGGTATTTTGCTGTTGATTGATGCGGTCAAGCTGGGCCTGGGTTTCCAGGTACTCCATTTGCTTCTGGCGTTCCTCACGTTCCTTCCGGAACTCCAGATCCGCCATTTGGTTGAGTTTATCCTGATTGATCAAAGAATCCTTGATGGCATCATAAGCCTGGAAAGCTTCCAGTGCTTTGGCATAATCCCGGGTGGCTTCATAGGTTTTGGCCAGGCTTGCGTAAGCGTAGCGGACGTCGTCCCGCAGACCCAATTTTCGGGCAATGCCCAATGCTTGCAGGAGGAAATACTCGGCCGAGTCATAAACCGCCATTTGCATATAGGTTGTCCCAATGTCATTATACCCATCAGCCAGGCCTTCCTGATCATTGAGTCGTTTCTGAATGGCGAGCGATTGGAAAAAATGGTCCAGTGCCAAATGGTACATATCCCGACGGCGGTAAATACTCCCGACATTGTTGAAATAGTCTGACATGCCCAGATCATCCCCCAACTCCAAATAAATGGCCCTTGATTCACGGTGGGCGGTCATGGCGTGATCATACTCACGTTTTTTGCGCCAGGCCCGGCCAATATAATTAAGGATATCAGCGGTCAGGCGTTTCTCCTTGAGCTCTTTACTGATTTCCAGGGCTTTCTCATAATTCACCAGGGCATCATCATAGGCACCAGCCTCAGCTTGCACCACCCCCACGCCAAAGTAGGACTCTGCAATTGGTTTCCGCAGATTCAAGGCTTCACGGATCTCCAGGGCTTGTAAATGGAGATCAAGCGCCTTGGGATAGTTTCCAAAACGATATTCTACGCGGGCTAAATTGAAGAGCGAACTAGCGGTCCCAACCGGACGGTCATTACTCTCAAATAATTCCAATGCCAGAGAATAATGGTTTAATGCGATACGATAATGACCTTGATTCCATTGAATGTCCCCCAAAACCATGCTGCTTCGCGCCATGCTTTGCCAATTGTTTCCGTCTTCTGCCAGTTGGTAAGCTTCTTCGGCATAGCCCTGGGCACGTACAGGTTGATTTCGGGCAAAAAGTCCGGCGAGAGAGGTGAGAGCCGAAAGACGTTGAGAATCGGGTGTGGCTTCAGTAAGTCTTTTTTTAAGAAAAAGCGTATCTACTCCCTGAGAATACGACGTGCCTCCCCATGCTCCCAGCAGCAACAGGATCAGGGTTTTTAAGACGTGTTTATGCTTTGACCAGCACATCTAAGCGAACTTCGGGAGAATTTCGCAAAAAAAGAAGACGGCCAGGCCACAGAAAATGACGTAGCCTTTCGTCGCAAGTAATCATCGGATCAGGGCCTAAGCGCTTCTTTTTTTCCCGCAGTACGCTTCAATTGGGCTTGCTTCACCGCCAGGGCGTTTTCAAATTTCTCCTTGTGCATCGGCGCCAGTTTTACGCCAAGAATCAACTTCCGAATCTCCCGTGAAGTTGGGACAAAAACATGACCAGTTATGCGGGAGAGCGCATCTGCTCGTTCTTCGTCCAGAACTGTCCGATAATGAATTGAGACAAGATCGCTGAATGCTTGTGGCTCAATTTGCAGACTCGCCAATTCATCTGGAATCAGTGCGGGGCCAGCCTTTTCTATGCTGTCTGCCGAAGTTAGCAACGTGAGATACGTCTCTGAAATCTCATCATCAGCGCCAAATTCTACAGCAATTTCCAGGTAGGAAGTTTCCAACTCCTTGGTGCGAGCGCCACCTTGCCGGATCTCGCGAATCCGGGCGGCCAATTGCTGATCTACATCCAAATGACGTCCCTGGGCGACCAAGTCATCACCCAAATAACGGGTGGAGCTGGGCACATCGTCTGCCAACCTGGCACCGACCCGTGCAATGTCGTCGACTTTGGTTGCGCAGAACCGAAAACACAATAAGATGATGCTGAAGATTCCAATGATTGCTTTTCCGATGGTTTTCATGTAATGGTGATGCGTATTTTCAGATAAGGGCAAGTCCAAAGGCAGCATTCCAACCTAAGCATCTGTTTATCAGACAAATAGAAATTAGCAAGCGCCGGAAAGCACTGGTTTGGCTAGCGGAACATCGATTTGATGCTGCCCCAGGTTCGCTGGATAGAAGTAGGGTTGTGTGAAATACTGGTTTGAAATTTTTCCACTTTGTTGCCTACCACGACTTGTAACTCATAATGAATTACACGGGATACACTTTTAAAAATGTTGTCATCCAGATAGGTATATTTCCGGGTGCCGTTGACGTTAATGGTGGAAACAAATACAAAGTTGGGATCATCGTTGAATTTCCTGAACAAACGAAACTCAGTGATGCCGTCTTCTGCCTGTAATTCCCAGTTTAGCAATATATCAGCACCATCAGAAGAGATCTCAAAGTTGTTCATCAACACTGATTGTGCGGATAGCGTCTGGCTCAAGCCACAAAAAAGCAGAATGGTAATGATATGGGTAAAATACTTTGCTGACATAAATGTTGGTAACCCAGGTACACAAAATTAGGATTTTGTCTATCAATCTCAAATTAAGAAACCATTATGAGATTTCACATCCATTTCTTTTTACACTAACGAAAAAAAGTCTATATTTGCATCCCGAAATTGTGTAGACATGAAAAAAGATATCCATCCAGAATACAGACCAGTCGTTTTCAAAGACATTTCGACTGATTACGCATTCCTGTCCCAATCTACCGTGCAGACAAAAGACACAATTGAATGGGAAGACGGAAATGAATACCCATTGGTGAAGCTTGAGATCAGCAGTGATTCTCACCCTTTCTTCACTGGAAAACAAAAATTGGTTGATACGGCCGGACGTGTAGACAAATTTTACTCGCGTTACGGCAAGAAGAAATAAGCCTTTTCATCGAGGCAAACTATTAAAGAGCAGTTCAACACGAGCTGCTCTTTTTGTTTGCATATTAAAAAAGGGAAATGATTTGTCATTCCCGATTCCCCCTTCTAGTTTGACGCAAAATTTAGGAGATGTCCTTTCTGCTTTTTGAAGATCATTCCTGCCTCGACCTCTTACCGTTAACGTATTGCCGTCCTGTCTACGACCTCCGGGCTGGTATTTTCACCAATCTGGACCGATGGCAGAAATATCTGGATACCGAGGTTTTTCAGTTGTGCCGCCCGTATCTTCGAACACTTCCTCCCGAAGGCTTCTATACCTGGATAAATGGAAAAATCATTCCGAACCAGGAGATAGCCAGGATGCTAAATGATGTCCCTGAAAACACATTCTATGTAGATCAGGATGGAGAGGTTTTGTGTGCGAAAGGTCGCTGGGAATTTCATGATGCATTTGCCGGGCAGCTCGGAGAAGGATTCTTTACTGGCTTGGGTTGGAAAGCAGAAAACGTCCATTGGGATGGATTGAAAATATGCTATCCGGAAGACCTGTTCAGCCTGAATGGTCAATTACTCCGGCAGGACTTCGATCTTGCAGTCCAATCCGGCCCATCATCAGAGACATTAAGCGATCCACACAGCCGCGTATATGGTGTAGACAATCTATTCATCAGTCCCGGCGTCAAGATTCAGGCGGCTATTTTAAATGCCGAAGATGGACCGATTTATTTTGGGCCAAACAGCAAAGTGCAGGAAGGAGCAATCATCCACGGTGCCCATGCAATTTGCGAAAGCGCACGGATAAATATGGGTGCGAAGCTGCGTGGCGACACCACCATTGGCCCCATGTGCAAAGTTGGAGGTGAAGTAGCAAACTCTATCATGATGGGCTACAGCAATAAGGGCCATGAAGGATACCTCGGTAATTCGGTCTTGGGACA
>JBCBZF010000723.1:0-3868 GCA_039815525.1 Bacteroidota bacterium
GGAAAATCAGCGTAGGAGCCTGCAAACAAGGCATTGGAAGAGGCTATGGTGACTGAGCCAGCCGCCATAGCCTTGAGAAAATCTTTTCTGTTCATCTCAACTAAACTTGGTGATACCCGGTTTTGCAACTGGTGCGGCGTCCCAATCCAGTTCCCAGTTGTATTCATCAATCTTGGGTCCAAGGACTTCGGTTGAATTCAAGGCCTGTTCCCAGCTCAGTTCTTCTCCGGTGTAAGCCACCATACGGCCCCAAAGCGCCATCATCGTACTATGGGCCATCCATTCACCATCATTGACGGGTTCATTTTTTCGGATGGCGGCAAATAGCTCATCGTGCTCCGTCTGGTACATATCATTGGCTTTGCCTTCATACTTCCACGGATTTTTGCCTTCAATTTCATGGCGACGCTTGATGCAATCTACATGCAGGGTTCCATCTGATCCCATCACTTCGACATAGTAGCTGCGGGCACAATTTTTCTGCTGGCGGGAGATATGGAATCCTCTGACCCCATTGTCCCATTCATAAGTAATGGCAAAATGATCAAAAACATTACCATAGCGCTCTTCAACACGTCTTTGTCGTCCGCCTGTTCCCACTGCTTTGACTGGAAGTTTATCGCCCATGGCCCACACCATCATGTCGAGGCTGTGGATCGCCTGTTCCATGATGTGATCACCGGAGAGCCAGTTGTAGTAGACCCAGTTGCGCATGATGTTTTCCATGTCAGACCATCCTTCCTGACGTGGCTTTTCCCATAGATATCCGGTATTGTAGGTGTTGTAAATGGTCCGTATATCCCCCACGGCGCCTTCATGCACTTTCCCAAAGGCCGCTCGCTTGGGGAAATGATAGCGCCAGCAAAAACCGGACATCAGCGAGGTCCCCTGCTCCTTGGCTTTTTTTGCTACCGCCAATACGCGCCTGACGCCTTGTGCATCTACAGCCATGGGTTTTTCACAGAAAACATGCTTTTTCTTCTCAATGGCATATTCCAGGTGAGCCGGCCGGAAAGCGGGCGGAGTGGTCAAAATCACCACATCTACATCAGAATCAATCAGCTTTTGATATGCGTCAAACCCAACAAAATGATGATCTTCTGCAATTTGAATCTTGTCAGGATGCAATTCGGTCAGATAGCCTTTCGACTCTTCCAGTCGGTCGGGGAACACATCAGCCATGGCTGAAAGAATGACATTCTCATCGGCACTCAGGGCCTGATGTGCCGCACCGGTCCCCCGACCGCCACAGCCGACGAGGCCCACTTTTAAGGTCTTGCTATCATTGAAACCAAAGCTGGTACTGGGTAAGACCAGGTTGATACCGACGGCGGCAGCGCTGGCGGTTTTGAGAAAACTTCTTCGGGTAGTTGATTGTTGATTTTCCATTGTCCTTTAGATCATTCCTGATAAAATACATTTTTCTCTCTTTTTTGAAGACTGACATCTGTAGATTTCGGAAAACAATGTGGATATGAAGAAGTACCTGGGATCAATATGTTGCTTTTTGTTGCTGGCTTGCCAGGGGAATGTCGTCCCGACGGAACAGCCAGAAAGTGTCCAGGGTGAAAAAAATATTGTCCAGGCTCGATTCGAGGGAGACTTGATTTGGCTGGACATACCGTCCAAAAACGGTGAAAAAACCACTTTGTTTACAGATACGGGTGGCGGCAATTTCCTCCATCCACCTGCAGTGGAAAAGCTGGAAGTGAAGCTTTCCCGCATCAAACAAGGTGGTGAGACCACCCAATTAGCTGATGTGGGACCACTATTTGAACAATTGAGCATCCCCCCTCCGATTGGTGGATTATACGTTCTGGACCAGGAGGCACGCTTTGGGATCACCGACGGGATGTTAGGCAGTCGCTGGTTTGGAGACAAGATTTGGCGACTGGATTATGGCGCGGGAAAGCTGAGTCAGATTGATACCATTCGATGGGCCCAACTGGACCCGAACCATGTGGTTCGACTGGGCTTTCAACGCAATATGCAAGGTTTACATCTCAGTCATTTTCCCCGCATTCCCATTGTTGTCGAAGGAGACACGATCCACATGCTGTTTGATACCGGTGCCAGCACCCGGCTGTCCGATGCACACTTCCAGGAACTTAATGATGGATTGCCCCAGCAAAGAGCGGTTTCTTTTATCATTGATTCTTTGTTTCGTCAGTGGCAAAACGCCCATCCTGACTGGCGCGTGCTTGCCGGAGGAGATGGTTTTTTTGACCAGGACATGATCGAGGTGCCAGGAATTCAAATCGGTGGCCATCAGATCGGACCAGTTTGGTTTGCCCGTCGGGATGACCAAAACTTTACCGAGTACATGTCTCAGTGGATGGACCAGCCAATCGTTGGCGCACTGGGAGGCTCAGCTTTTCGTTATCTGGATATCCTTCTGGACTATCGGACTGAATTGGCCTACTTTCAGAAAAAAAATGACAAGTGATATGCAACCTTTTTTTTGTCTCTTAGGTCTTTCTCACATCAAAAAGGATTCAGTTTTTACTAACCTGAATTGATACCTGCCATGAACAGATTCCCTTTACTTTTTACATTTCTTGCTGCGTTTGGATTGATCTGGCTTTCGGGCTGTGGTGAAAAAGACAAGATCAAGCCTTCCAAGCAGATGGAGATCACCATCCAAAACGAATTTACCAGCCTGCCGGCCAAGGTCTCGATTTTTTTCAAAGTCGACTACAAAAACGGTAATCCGGTTGCTGATTTGACTGAGGAGGATTTTGTCATTTTTGAGAAAGGCCGCAATGACAATGAAGCCCGCGAAATATCTGAGTTTGAAGCAGAAAGACGTATTTCTGATAACAGCCAGATCTTTGCACACAGTACAGTTCTGCTCCTCGATTTGAGTGAAAGTGTGACCGAAACCAGTCTCACCGAGCTGAAGGAAGCTGCTATCAGCTTTGTGGAGGAAGTGATTCCTGACACCAGCAGTGGCTTTGATGTTGGCGTCTGGTGGTTTGATGGATCAGATCAGTTGCACCAATTGGTTCCTTTTACCAAAGACAAAAATGTATTGGTAGCGGGCATCAACACCCTTTCCGCTACTCTCAGTCAGGATAATTCTACTGATTTGTATGGCGCCGTGGTTAAAGGTACTGAGATTGCCCGCCAGTTCCAGGAAATCAATGTTCAAAAAAACATCATCTCGGCTTCTTCTGTAGTGATATTTACAGATGGACGTGATCAGGCTGGACGATATGAGAAGAAAGAAGCATTGGACGCGATCAAAGACGCTCCCGAAGATTTGACCTTTTTTACGATTGGTCTGGGAGGAGAAATTGACAAGAAAGTGCTGGAAGATATTGGCAAAGACGGTACCGCCTTTGCTTCCGACAGAGACGAATTGATTGAGCGATTCAAAGAGATCGGCTGTTTGGTTTCCGCTCAGGCCAACAGTTACTATTTGTTTGAATACTGCAGTCCCAAACGGAATGGCAGTGGCACCAATGAGTTGACCATTGCTGTTTCCAATGGCAAAAGTGCTGGCTCTATCACCACCGAGTTCGACGCCACCGGTTTTGAAGGTGGTTGTACACTGTAGGAAAAGATTTTAGATGGTAATCAGAGGTTCGAACCCTTTGGCCGCAAGGTCATTGGGTTCGGGTTGTTTTAGCCTCGTGATATCACACGAGCATGCCTGTCAATTATCGCTTCATCCACTTCCCAGCCAAGCCCTGGCGCATCTGAAATACTGATGGCCCCACCAGCTAATTGATAACCAGGGAGCCTGAGACCAATGATTTCAACTTCTTCAAATTCTCCCCGATACCAATTGGGGATGATTTTCCCAAGATGAAGCTGAAAGTACATGGCAGGTGTCGATAAAATGGCATTGGTTGCAAATTGTGCC
>JBCBZF010000666.1:0-4161 GCA_039815525.1 Bacteroidota bacterium
GGTTGAACGCGACAAGAATCATCCCTCGATCATTTCCTGGTCTTTGGGGAATGAAAGTGGATTAGGCGCCAACCATGCTGCCATGACAGCCTGGATTCATTATGAAGATCCAACCCGCTTTGTCCATTATGAAGGTGCAATTGGTGCAGGCTTAGATCCAGCTCCCATTTCTGATGTGGTTAGTCGCATGTATCCAACGCCGCAAGCTTTGCGACGTTTGGCCCAGGACACCATTGGCGATGGTGCACCAATCGTCATGTGTGAATATGCGCACTCTATGGGTAATTCGACTGGCAATTTGAAAGAATATTGGGATCTGATTCGCTCAGAAAAACGTCTGATCGGTGGGTTTATATGGGACTGGATTGATCAGGGCTTGGTCAAGAAAGGGACTGATGGTACCAGTTTTTGGGCTTATGGTGGAGATTATGGAGACAAACCCAATGACAACAATTTTTGTATCAATGGTCTCCTGGCCCCGGATCAAACCATCAAACCAGCCATGTGGGAATGTAAATATATCTTCCAACCCGTGCAGTGTGTACCGATTGATTTGAAAACAGGGGTGGTTGAAGTGGAAAATCGCTACGATTTTACCAATGTGAAAGATCTGGTATTGAAGTGGTCAGTGATGGAGGATGGCAAAATCATTGAATCTGGTGAAATGGGCGCTGTGGTTCTGGGACCACACGACAAGAAGCAGATCAAAATTCCTTTTACCCAGCCAGTCCCGAGACCAGGCTATGAATACTGGCTCAATGTAGCTTTCCACCAACGAAAGGCTACTTCTTTGATCCCTGAAGGACATTTGGTTGCTGCGAATCAATTTTTGTTGCCATTCCAGCAAGAAGCCGAACCTGGACCAGATCTGGCGGAATTGCCAGGCATTCGCCTGCGTAAGTCTGGTGGTGGTTTGGTATTCAGCGGTCAGAATTTTACCATTGGTCTGGACGCCAAAAATGGACAGTTGGTTTCTTATCAAGTGAATGGCCGGGAATTGTTATCTGCTCCTCTGGTTCCCAACTTCACCCGCGCTTTTACGGACAATGATCGGGGAGGGCGTCAGCTGGATCGCCTGAGAGCCTGGCGCGAAGCGGGAGAAAACCGCAAAGTTGTGAACGTGAAGACGACCAAAGTGACATCCAGTTACTACAAGGTGGTGATTGAGGCCATGATTCCCATGGGAGAAAGCCGCTTGCAAACGACCATGGACATTTATGGCAACGGAGACCTTGTCGTGAACAATACCTTTACGCCAGACAAGGCCGCCGAAATCAGTAATTTGCCGCGTTTGGGAATGCAAATGGACGTCAATGGCTCATTGAGTCAGATGAGTTGGTATGGCCGTGGCCCACACGAAAACTATATTGATCGGCGCAATGGTGCATTCGTAGGAGAATATCAGGGTAAAGTGGAAGATTTGATCTATGACTATGTCCGTCCGCAGGAAAATGGAAACCGTACGGATGTACGCTGGCTGAGTTTGACCGACAACCAGGGCAATGGTCTGATGTTTAAGGCCATGCCACATCTAAGTATCAGTGCCTGGCCCTATACCATGGCCGAATTGGACGAGAGCATGCACATCAATGAAATTGACCGCTCGGATCATATTACGCTAAATTTGGATTGGAAACAGATGGGTGTTGGGGGGAATGATACCTGGTCCGCCAAGGCCCGGCCAATGAAAGCCTACCGGATTCCAGCTGACACATATCAATATCGTTTTGTCATCCGCCCAATCCAGGCTGGAACTGATCAAAAGGCAAAGCTGGCGAAATTCCCTGTGCCAGTCGGCAAATGATCAAGCCATTCTTTTGAAAAAATGAAACCAAACATGTGGGTAAGTTTGGATGAATATTCCGAAATTTAGGACGGATATTTGGGAAATAAAGATGTGATTTAACGCCTATGAATGTTACTCGAAATTGGATAGGAGCTTTGCTGCTGGGACTGCTTTGGATAAGCTGTTCTAAACCGACCGCAACATTACGCGCCGACCAGAAAATTGCGGTTTTTTCAGCCGGGACCTCCGAGATTGGTGCCCGCATATCAACAGAGATCAACAACTTAGGGAAATCGACCTTTCTGTACGAAGAGACAGAATGGGTAGAAGATGATACCTTATTGAGTTATGCCAGCATCATATTAGATGGTACGCATACCTATGAACGGGATTTTGCTTTTCACGCATCGCTACAACGCTATTTGGAAAGTGGTGGCGGCGTAATTCTGCTAAACCCGACACAACCACAATCGCTTTCCTGGCCTTGGTTGGAGAAAGTGTTAAGCAGACCCAAACAGTCTGTTGCCAAAGTCCGGAATGATGAAATTGCAGGCTTCCAAATCATTGATAGCCTGCAGGGACGTTTGGCAATTGGAAATCTGGCAGCTGAAGGAAGGATCAGTGCAGAAGAGTGGAAAAGCCTGCTAACATATTCAATTGGCCCGAATACTTATGACTCTACCCTGATTCAACAAGCAGCCCCTCCTAAATTGAATCGTTTTACCCGCCTGGTATTGGATGACTATGACGTCAACGAGCCCATGGAATTGGCTGTCTTACCAAATGGAAAGGTTTTGTTCATTGAACGGCGTGGAAAGATGAAATTGTACGATCCGGAATCGGAGACAACCAAAATCATTGCCAACTTCGACGTGTGTACTGAAGGCAATTATGAAGATGGCCTGCTGGGACTGACGGTGGATCCCAACTTTGCAGAAAATCACTTCATCTATCTCTATTATTCTCCTCCCTGCGAAACCTGGGAACAGTACTTATCGCAGTTTGTGTTCAAGGACGATGAGATTCTGCTGAAAACGGAGAAGGTACTCCTGAAAGTCCCTGTTCAAAGAAAAACCTGCTGTCATTCCGGCGGTTCTCTTACTTTTGGACCTGACGGCAACTTATACCTTTCTACCGGTGATAATACCAGTTCGAAAGAATCCAACGGCTATACGCCCATTGATACCCGTCCCGGACGTGGCCCCTACGACGCCCAGAAGTCTTCGGCCAATGCCAATGATTTGCGCGGGAAGATCCTGCGGATTAAACCCAATCGCTTTGGCAGTTATGACATTCCTGATGGAAATCTATTCCCGCTGGATGGGTCACAGGGGCGTCCTGAGATTTACGTAATGGGCGCCCGGAACCCTTTCCGGATCTCAGTAGACCACAAAACCAGGTTTGTGTACTGGGGAGATGTTGGACCTGATAGTGGAACCGATGGACCTTTCGGACCTGCTTCTCAGGACGAGTTCAATCAGGCGCGTAAGCCTGGCTTCTTCGGTTGGCCCTATTTTGTCGGTAACAACATTGCTTATCCGTATCGGGATTTTACCAATGATTCAGTAGGCGAAAGATTTAATCCAACGATCCCGGTCAATAATTCCCCAAACAATACCGGACCACGCCTGCTCCCGGTGGCCCAGGAAGCCTTTATCTGGTACGGAAAAAGTGAATCCAAACGTTTTCCCATGCTTGGCCAAGGCTCAAACAGTGCAATGGCAGGTCCGATTTATTATCCACCTGCCCAAGCCGGGAACTCCAGGGTGAAAATGCCAGATTACTACACCGGCAAACTTTTTATCTATGAATGGGCCAGAAGTTGGATTCAGGTTGTGAGTATGAACGAAGCGGGCGATATCACGAGCATTGAGCCATTTTTACCTGAGATGCCGTTGTCCAAGCCGATTGAAATGGAGATTGGGCCTGATGGCGCGATATATATGCTGGAATATGGTGAAAACTATTTTATGAACAATCCCAGCGCCCGTCTGGTCAAAATTGAATATGCCGCAGGAAATCGGTTGCCAGTACCAGATATCGCACTCTCTGAAACAGAAGGTGCGGTGCCATTTACCCTAAATGTATCCGCACAGGCATCATTGGATTATGATGAGGATGATAGCCTACGCTTTGAATGGTTTTTCACTGATTCGTTAACGGTGCAAGCTGAAGGGGAAAACGCCCGTTTTACATTTGAAGAACCAGGGGTATACAATGTCAGGCTGAAAGCCATTGACCGGGCTGGGATGATATCACAATCAATACCAACTCCTTATCTTTAGATGGTGGAGCATCTTTATCAGCCACAACTTCTATAGGAACTGGAGGAAGTATCAATCTAAAAGTTACTGACACTTTAACTTTGAGTGAGA
>JBCBZF010000981.1:0-2744 GCA_039815525.1 Bacteroidota bacterium
CAAATGAAGCAGAATTATTGGCCTCAGCTGAGAAACGCATTGGTCTGAGTCCATTGCGAAAGGCTTCCCGCAAGATTCTTGATGCCCACGAACTGGCTGATACCCAGATTGAAGACGTTTTTGACATTGGAGATACCAAGGGGTTCTTTTTTGTTGGGTCGGAAAGAGAAGTCCGGGATCTTGAATCAGATGGCAATGTCGCTACCATCGAAAAAGATGTTATGGTTGGATTCAGCCTTGATCCCAATATCAAATCCAGTCTGATTCCCACCGATCATGGACCAGGTACGCAGCAAGCTGAATATGGCGTCAGCCGGGTGGGTGGCAGTACGGATCTATCCAATAGCAATGTCTGGGCGTTTGTGATCGATTCAGGTGTTGACCTTGACCATCCGGATTTGAATATAAAAGAGGCGCACAGCAAAAGCTTTATCAAGAGAAAAAACTCCGATGACGAATATGGCCACGGTACGCATGTGGCTGGTATCATCGGTGCAAAGGATAATGGTATAGGTGTCGTAGGGGTAGCTGCCGGTGTACCGATTGTTTCCCTTCGTGTATTGGATCAAAAAGGTAAAGGCTTCAAAAGCAGTATGCTAAAAGCCATCGATCATATCAAAACCATTTGTATCCCAGGCGACGTCGTCAACATTAGTCTTGGAACCGGAAAAAGCCAGATGATTCATGATGCAATTTCTTCCCTGGTCAGTACCTATGGTGTACGAGTGGTCGTGGCAGCCGGCAACAAAGGGATGTCAACCAAAAACATTACACCAGCAGCTATGGAAGAAAGCGGCGTCTACATTGTAGGGGCAATTGACCAACAGGATAATGTACCGGATTGGTCGAATTTCGGCCAGAGTGTTTACTATCTCGCTCCTGGTGTCGATATCTACAGCACCTACCACAATGGCATGTATGCCTCTATTTCTGGTACCTCGATGGCGGCACCGCATGTAGCGGGCATCTTGCTGGCCACAGGAGGTACATTGAACGAAGATGGATTCAAAATCATGCAGGATGGACGTGCTGCCCAGATTGCTACGAAAAACTAGATAATCTATCAATAAAATAGAACTTGAAAGGATTCTTCGGACAATCAATCCTTTCTTCTGGAAAATCTGATGAAATTAACAATCCTCCGGCTTCGGCTGGGGGCTTTTCATCGAAAAAACAGCTAAATCACATTCATTTGGTCCCAGTATGCGGCGATTCGGTTTTCTTTTTTTCTTCACCCTCATTCTGATCTGGCCGAGCCTGGGACAATTTCAAACCGTTGACAGTCTGCTCAAGGTAGTCGAATCCGCCTCAACGCCAATCATAAAGCTCCGTGCATTGAATGAATTGGCCTGGGAACAGAAAAGTACTGATCCGGATGCAGCGACTGCCCATGTCCGTGAGGCGATGCGCCTGGCACGCAGTCTAAACAATGAAGCAGAAATTGGGAAGAGCTTTAAAATCATGTGCATTCTGCATTGGTATGCAAGTGACATGAAAGCTTGTCGAACCAAACTTGATTCTGCCCTGATGTATTTCCAGCGGATCAATGATCGTAAAGGCGAAGCAGACGTCATCAACAACCTCGCCCTGAGTTATCATGTTAGTGGAGACCTCGGCCAAGCTGGCATTCTCTACCAAAAAACCCTGGACATCCGCAAAGAAATCCAAGACCGGGAAGGGATGATCAGCAATCACAACAATCTCGGTGTATTGTTTTTCGACCTGGGTATGTATCCAGATGCACTGGCGAGTTATCAGGAAGCGCTGGCCCTCATGCAGCAAACCGGCGATCAATCCAAGCTTGGCAATGCCTATCTCAACATTGGAAATATCCACTTCAAGCAGAAGAGTCACGAAGAAGCCATGAAAGCTTTTCAAAAGGCATTGGATGTTTTTGAACAAGATCAGGATTTGCGCAGCATGGCAGATGCCTATGTCAACATGGGTCAGGTGGCAGATGCACTGGGGAAACCTGATGAAGCAGAGCAACATTATCGAATGAGTTTGCGCTTTTTTGAGGAAGTGGAAGACCAGTTGGGCATCAGTGAGAACCTTCGGAATGTAGGCAATATGCTTTCGAATCAGGAAGCAGGCAAAGAGGCGCTACCCCTTATTCAGAAAAGCCTGAAAATCAGCCAGGATATTGGTGATTTGCCGGGAGTGGTCAAGGCGAGTATCGATCTGGCCCGCCATTATCAACAACAAAACCAATTGGTCCTGGCCAGTTCCCAACTGGATCAGGCAGTCCACATTGCGACGCAACAGGAAATGCGCCCTGAGTTGATCGAAGCCTATGATCTCCTGGCGTCGATTTATGCAAAACAAGGACGCTATGAAGATGCCTATCGTTTTGCCGGGCGGGAGGAAGCCCTGGAAGACAGCATGTATACCCTGGAGCAGGCGCGCACATTTAGCTTCCAATCTGCAAAAATGGATCTGACCACCAAGAAACTGGAAAACGCGAATCTCATCAAAGACATCAAACTGGCTGAAACACAAGCCTCCGCCCAAAGAATGAAATTCACCTTAGCCCTGACCATTGCGACCGCCATCGGTGTGTTGGCCATTTTGTTATTTGAAACCAATCGCAAAAAAACCCGCCAAAACATCGTGCTGCAGGATCAAAACCATCGCATCCGCATGCAAAAGGCACAGATTGAGGCCCAAAATGAGGAGTTGGAGGATAAAAACGGGCAGCTCAAAAAATTGGATCAGGAGAAAAATGATCTCATGGGAATGGTTGC
>JBCBZF010000930.1:0-2930 GCA_039815525.1 Bacteroidota bacterium
CGACCAGTATTGAACCTGGTTCAACCTTCAAGATTGCCTCTGCAACCGCTCTGTTGGATGATGATCTCGTCCAAATGTGCGACACCTTTGATACAGGAAATGGTACCCTCACCTTTGACGACAAGGAAATCACGGATAATGGACACGCTTTTGGTCTGATTGATTTTGAAAGCATCATTGCTTATTCCTCAAATGTTGGGATGGCTCTGGCTGTTAATCAGCATTATGGGGAAAACCCAGACCGATATATCTGGCATTTGCATCGCTTTGGTTTTGGCGACATTGTCAACACCCAACTCAAAGGTGAACCTGTCCCACATATTATCAAGCCAGAAGATGACGAATGGTCGATTGCGGCCTTACCTTCTCTTTCCTATGGTTACTCTTTAGAGGTAACCCCTCTGCAGATGGCGACTTTCTACAATGGTCTGGCTAATCAAGGGAAGCAAATGCGTCCCTGGCTGATCACCGAGATCCGCAATAATTCTCAGGTGATTGATCAGTTTGGTCCAGAAGTACTGAATGAGAAAATGTGCCTACCGTCGACTGCTGTCAAACTACGCGAAATGATGAAAGGCGTGACCAAATACGGAACTGCTTCTAAAGCCTTTCGCAAAATGCCTTTCGAAATTGCTGGCAAAACCGGAACAGTCCGCAAAATTGAGAACGGCAAGTATGTCAAGAAATACCGGGCCTCCTTCGGTGGCTATTTTCCCGCAGATCAGCCACGCTATACGCTCTACGTCATGGTCGATGACCCTAATGGAGGAGCCGCTTCTGGTGGCAAAGTCGCTGCCCCAATCTTCCGGGAAATTGCACAGCAAATCTACAAAATGGATCAGGAACTAAGTCAGCCTCCGGCCAAACGTAGTGATAAACCAACAAAAAAACCTGCAGCTGGCGTGATGTACGCGCAAAGTGCAGAGATGATTTATAAAACCCTCAACATTGAAACCAGTGGCATGCCTGATACTGAATGGTTCAAGGCAGAGTCAAATGGGCATCAAATCAACTTGGGGAAACAAGAATTAAGTGACCGCATTCCGGATATGAAAGGTATGAGTGGCCGGGATGCAATCCATCTGATGGAACAGATGGGCGTCAAAGTCAGATTGCAGGGGATCGGACGGGTAAGGAGACAATCTCTTTTACCTGGCTATCGGATCGGAGAAGAAACCAGTATCATCCTCTTTTTGGGATAAACGTGAAACTGAAAAATATACTCGAACAGGTTCCAGTCATCAGCCGGGAAGGAAGTGAGGAGATTGAGATTGTGAGTGTGGCTTTTGATTCACGGAAAGTTGAAGAAGGGAGCCTGTTTGTTGCGGAGAAGGGTACGCAGGTAGACGGACATGAGTTCATTGACAAGGCGATCGCTCAGGGAGCAAAGGCAGTCATCTGTGAAGAACTGCCAGTGCAAAAGCACGAAGGTGTTACCTACCTCCAGGTAGAGAACAGCCGACGTGAATTGGCGCATATTGCCGCCAATTTTTATGGAAACCCAGCCCGAAAGCTCATCATGGTTGGGGTGACCGGCACCAACGGAAAATCGACTTCCGTGACCCTGTTGCATGAGTTGTTTCAATCCTTAGGCACCACCTCGGGATTGGTCTCAACCATCTGTAACAAAATCGGAAACGAGGTGATGCCATCCACCCACACCACGCCAGATCCATTACAGTTACACAAGCTCTTTGCTGATATGCTGGAAGCCGGTTGCGAATATTGCTTCATGGAAGTAAGCAGCCATTCCCTGGTTCAGCACCGTGTAACTGGTATCCCTTTTAAGCTCGCAATGTTCTCGAATCTCACCCATGATCATCTCGATTATCATGGCAGTTTTCGGGAATATTTACGGGCCAAAAAACTGCTCTTCGACCATCTGGGAAAAAACGCCATTGCACTGGTAAATCTTGACGACCGAAATGGCAAGGTAATGGTTCAGAATACAGTGGCAACTGTACGAACCTTTGCCCGCAAACGCATGGCAGACTACCATACCCGTTTGATCGAAAACACCTTTGAGGGCCTCCTTTTAGAGATTGGGGGACAAGAAGTGTGGTTTCGGATGCGGGGAAGCTTCAATGCCGACAATCTGTTGATGGTTTTTGCCGCAGCAGTAGAGTTGGGTGAAGTACCACAGGAAGTGCTGCAAAAACTGAGTCTGATAGGCGGTGTAGCCGGACGTTTTGAGGTTTTTCAGGCGGAAAACCGACCACTGACGGCCATCGTCGATTACGCCCACACCCCCGATGCATTGAAGAATGTACTGTCAACTATACTGGACATTAATCAAACACGGGGAAAGGTCATTACCATCGTTGGTTGCGGAGGCAATCGTGATCGGGAAAAAAGACCCAAAATGGCGCGAATCGCAGCGGAGATGTCGGATCGGGTCATTCTGACGTCCGACAATCCGCGCAACGAGGACCCGATGTCAATCCTGCAGGAAATGCAAACTGGTATTCCTGCTGAGAGACGCAATCGGGTCCTTACGATCGAAGATCGAAAGGAGGCAATCCGAACGGGAATTGCCCTCGCATCAGACTTTGATATTGTTCTGGTAGCTGGCAAAGGCCATGAACCCTATCAGGAAATTCAAGGCGTGCGTCATCCCTTCGATGACCGGGAAGTGGTGAAGGATTGTTTACGGGAGCCATAAGTTTTTGTCTGATTATCAAAGGATTAAACATTCATGCTGTATTATCTGCTGGACTGGCTCAACGATCAATTTAACATCCCTGGTTTCGGGGTGTTTCGGTACATCACGTTCCGTTCGATCCTGGCGATCATCTTTTCACTGATTATTTCCCTGCTGATTGGCAGGAAGATCATTGACGTACTGAGAAAGAACCTGGTCAATTCACTGCTTTCGGTCATTCAGGAAGGCAAGATTGATGCCCCTGTCGAAGTCGCTGTGGAAGGGGGCA
>JBCBZF010000853.1:0-3226 GCA_039815525.1 Bacteroidota bacterium
CGGCAGCCTTTGACAACGTCCCTGGTTGGATCTGGACACCGCTGAAGGGCAGGAATACTGGCTGGCCATGAACCTGGCGGGAGAGTATGCATCGGCTTGCCATGATCACATTCACCGAAGATTGGCAAAGACATTGGGAGAAAGGCCATTGTTTACAGTGGAAAACCACCACAATTTTGCCTGGAAAGAACGTCTTGGAAATGGGCAGGAGGTCATTGTGCATCGCAAAGGAGCCACCCCGGCCGGGAAAGGCGTGCTGGGCATCATTCCCGGCTCTATGACCGCGCCCGGCTTCATTGTCAGAGGAAAAGGCGAAAAACGCGCCATTCAATCGGCTTCTCATGGGGCTGGTCGGAAACTCTCTCGTCGCAAAGCCAAATCAAGTCTCACGCGGCATCAGCTGAAAAAGGTCTTGCGAGAACATGATGTTACACTCATTGGCGGCGGGGTGGATGAATCGCCGATGGTATATAAAAACATTCATGAAGTCATGGCTTCACAGCAAAATCTGGTTGAAGTAGTCGGTTCCTTTCAACCTAAAATCGTGCGTATGGCAGGAGATTAGCCCGTCCACTAATTATGGCCTCCTGTTATGGTCTCCTACTTAGCACGTTTTTTTGTAATTTTTGAGTTGTGCACGCGACCGATTGATCAGTATGAAACAACTCAAAAAGCTTTTTTTCTTCATTTTGATGGCTGGCGGCGGGGCAGCCATTGGTTACCTGGCCACCAAAAGCCTGGGAATCACCAAAGACCCAAGTATTCCCAGTGAGTGGCGCATGGGCATGTTAGCATTGATTATTCCTGTCATTCTGATCGTTTTAGCGGTTCACGAATGGGGGCACGTGTTTGCTGGCCTGCGCAATAACTTTGCCTTCCGCATGTTTGTGGTCGGTCCGTTTATGTGGCAAAAAGAAGGGGAAAAGCTGGTTTTTCAATGGAATACCAAGCTGAATCTTTTTGGTGGCCTGGCGGTCTGCCTGCCAAGAGGAACCGAAAATTTGCGCAAACGCTTTATGTGGTATGCATTTGGTGGTCCCCTGGCCAGTTTGCTACTCGCTGGCTTTGCAGTGCTGATGTGGTCTGTGTTAAAAGGTATTTCTTTTGATTGGATTGGCCCTTATCTACTCAAAGAATTTTTCATGCTCACCGGCTTGATGTCTGGATTGATCTTTCTGGTAACCATCCTACCATTTCACAGTGGTGGCTTCTATTCTGATGGTGCCCGCATCCGGCTTCTGGCCCAGAATACACCTGAGGCGGAGCAGGAGATATTTGTCCTCAACATGATTGCCCACAGCACAGATGGACTTTCGCCTTTGGAATATGATTTATCCGAACTGGAAAGACTGGTACAACTTGCGCCCCAAAGTAAACGGGCGTTGTTGTTTTATATGTACCTTTACTCCGGTACCATGGCGCAGGGTAAAATGGAGGTTGCCGGTCATTGGCTGGAAAAATCGATTGAACAGAAAGACAGCCTGCCCGGCCCTTTACAGAGCCTGCTCTGGCTCAATGAGGCAGAATACGCCATTCACTTCCACCGGGACGCGGACATGGCTACTGCCAGCATGGCAAAGGTCTCAAGGGCGCCAATGATTCCAGAGGCAAGCATTCTCAAAGCAGAAGCCGAGCTGGCTGAATTACAGGGGGATAAAGATCTGGCCCGCCAGAAGGCGGAAGAAGCACTGAGTCGCATTGACACCATTTTAGATGCGGGTTCAGCCCGCTTCATCAAAGATCAGTTGACCGCTTTGTTGCGCGACCTGGCCAGCCAGTGATTGTTTTTCCAGAGGACTCCTGGGCCAGCTCCCTGATACACATCCGTTCCGACACTTCGGATCAACAACTCATCTGCTGCGAAAGGCGTCTTCTTACCTTCCTGCCCCAGGCAGACGACGCGGAGGAGATGACCGGCTTGTGGTTTGGGGAAAACCGATTCGACCATCGACCAATTCCCATCGATTACTTCCGCCCGATCGGGAAAAACAGTGCTCTGTCGAGCGACCCCACCAGCAGGATCAATTTCCTGAATCAACAAACGGAAATACATATTCAGCGCGTCCTGCACGCCATTGTGCATCCAGACGCTGAGATGATAGGTCTCATGCGCAGGAAATGAATCAGCCGGAATTTCTGCCAGCAGATGATAGCCATACTTCATGCTATTGTAGGCACCATTGCCCTGATAACTTATTTCCCCCTCCAAATCGTCAAAGTTCTGCCGCAAAACCCATCCCAGGCTATCTGAGCGCCAATATTGCCCATCCCAGAATAATTCGTACGCCTTCCTCCTCCCAGTATACTTCACATTTTCGCGGCCGATCTCATCTTTGAAAAGATCTTTGACTAAAATCGCGGCCAGTTCCAAATGTACAGCCTGCGCCAATGATTCGGCCCGATCAAAGATTCTTTGTTCCCATTCTGTCAATGGCACTTCATCACTTTTGAGAATGAGGATCGGTCTTGGATCAGTGAATTTGGCAGCGATGGGTTTGGGATAAAAATTAGGCGTTACGATTTGGGCCAACTGCTTGCTTTCCGGGATGGAGGTACGTGCCAGCACGCCGCTGATCAGCGGGATACCACTGTGATAGGCCATCACCATGGATTCCCGGACGATGCCATTGTGCAGAATGTTGAGATAGCTTTCAGAACCCTGATGATAATAGGGCAAAGGCAGAATCGCCTGATAATCATTTGGATTGATCCCGGACAGCAGGACTTGTTGATCCGGATTGAGTCGTTTCTGAGAAAAATAGTTGGGCGACTGATTGATCTGCTGACTCATGTCCCGATGATATGGAATGGCTTCAACCATCATAAAGAGTGGGAAAACCGTCCAGATGACCATGGCGGCCAATGTCTTCTTTTTATCCCAACACTTTTTCCCCCAATGATACACCCAAACCATCCCTAAGGTAGTGGCTATATAAAAAAATGGCCAGGCAAAGCGCCCGGTTGCCCGAAAGGATTTCACCAACGGAAACAGATCGATCGAGGGTGCATACAGCTTGAAAGGCATCCCAAAAGCAAACAATAAAACCAACAAGCTGGCCCAGAATGCCCATTGGCTTTGGACAGGAAAATCTGGTCCCCTTACTGGCTGTTTTTTCGCCCTTGCAAGGATGATTCTGCCTAAAACAATCAAACCCACCACAATCGTGCTCAAACCGATATAGGCCCAGCCCTCAGGATTCGATCGAAAACCAGAAATCAAGCGCAG
>JBCBZF010000691.1:0-3994 GCA_039815525.1 Bacteroidota bacterium
ATCCTTTTTCCACATTTTGCCATGCATTGCGAAAGATCCATCCCAGGCCGACGATGGATAAAAGAATCATTGCGAGGGTCAGCCAATTCTGCCAATCGGCCTGGCTGGGATCCTGAAGCATTTGAAGAATTTCTTTGCTTTGCGTACCTAACCAGACAAATAAAACGGTCCGTGGTAACATCCCAATCATGGTTCCGAGTAAATAACGCCCAGTTGGAAGCTGGATTTGGGCCAGCAAGACATTTGCCATGGCAAAAGGCAGAACCGGAGACAACCTGGCCAATGCGACCAGAGACAGATCTGCATTGGTGAGATTGTGTAAAAAGCGGGCGTATTTACTGTCTGCTGGTAATTCGGGGCCCCAGTACCTGAACAGAATTTGTCCGATCCAACGTCCAATCCAGGCCGCCGCCGGATAGGCGAGTAAGATGCCAATCAATCCAGGCCAACCATACAAATAGCCGCTCAGGATGGCGACAAAGGTTGTCGGAATAAAAGCGGTCGCCATGGCCAATGCGCTGACCAGATAAAAGATGGCAAACGGCCATTCAATTTGGCCTTTTGAGAGGAAAAGCCAGCCTAAAACCAAAGAGGAAGTCAGCAAAGGGAGCCCAGCGAAAGCCAGAGACATTAACCAATAGCCGAGGCCTGTTTTGCGTATCGATGCCATGATTAGCTTTCACGGATCAGATTGTCATTGGCACGCCAGTCAATCTGGGGCATGTCCAATGGGGAATCAGGTAACATAAAGAAAACGGTGGTTCCCTTTCCAAAGATCGATTCTATCCAAATCTGTCCTTTGTGTTGCTGTACGATTTTACGACAAATGGACAGGCCGATCCCGGTACCTGCATACCGGCTGCTGTCTTTGTTTAGTTTGAGGAAAAGACTGAAAATCTTGTCCTTATACTCTTCCTGGATACCAATGCCGTTGTCTTGAACTGAGAAGATGTAAGTATCGCCTTTTTTCTCACACTGAATGGCAATCTCTGGTGTCTCATCCCGCCGAAATTTGATTGCATTGTCAAGCAATTGTTCAAAAAGTATCCGCATTTGCTTGCGATCGGCTGTGATCTCCGGAAGGTTTTGGATGTTGATTCTGGCACCTTCGGTCCTATGCTCCTCATGAAATTTGCGCAAGACTTCTTGAATGATTTCGTCAATACGAACCTTTTCAAAATTTTGCTCAAGTATTCCGATGACCGAATAGGAAAGCAAATCTCGCAGGAGGGTATCCATGCGTTTTACCCCAGAAGAGATGAAGGCGACATATTGCTTTCCTTCAGTATCATCTTCCATAAAACGACGCTCTAATAATGTGGAAAAGCCAGCAATGCTTCGCAGTGGTTCCCGCAAGTCATGCGCTGTTACGTGGGCAAACTGTTGCAATTCCTCATTGGAGCGCGCCAGCCGCTCGTTTTGGAGGTAAATTTCCTGGTTCTTTTTCGCGAGTACTTTATACAGTTTATTCAGAGACTTATAGCGGAGGAAAATCACCCCTAATAATGCCAGCAAAGCAGCGAGGCCACCACCAAAAATCATCAATAGATTGTTCTTTTCGATGTTTCTCTTTTCGGTCTCAAGTTGCTGAATAGCTTCCTGGGTTCGTTCAGAACGGTAGTCAGATTCCGTCTCAGCCATCTGCGCCAACTTCTCTTCTCCCAGAATAGAATCCTGTAAAGCGACATATTCGAGCAGGCATTCATACGCTTTGTCCTTGCGATTCCCCAGCTCATAACTCTTGGCTCTGGCCTTACAGGCGTCTCGTTTAAGCTCTAAACTATGGATCTCATCTGATACTGCCTCCACTTCATCCAATAGATTGAGGGCATCAGCAACCTGTCCTTCCTCATTGTAAACATTTGCCAGACCGATTGCGAACTGTGCCCATTCACGCTTGATCTGGATTTTTTTGAGCCGTTCGAGGGCGGATTGTAAATACTGGCGGGCTTCGGGAAGCTTCCCTTTCGCACGCATGATTTCGCCCATTTTGGCTTCACAATAGGCTATTCCGTAGGGATAATTGGTCTTCTTAGCGATCTCAAAAGCTGACTCAATGTAGGAAAGTGCTTCATCTGGCTGGCCTAAATTAATGTAGGTCGAACCAATGGTTGCCATGAGGCCTTGCTCCAGAATGGGCTCTCGTACCGGTTCAAGTAAGCTTTGGCAAACTTTAAAACGCCCTAAAGCTTTTTGAAACTCAAACTTGGACAAGTGAATATTGCCCAGGTTATAATTGGCATGCCAGATCGCAAGGGTGTCAGAAACTTCCTCAGCAAGATTGAGGGCACGCAGTTGATAGTCTAGCGCTTCATTAAACAGCCCCAGTTGAACATTGACTTCTGATAGCTGTGAATAGCATTGAGAAGCCAGAGACTTATCAGATACGACCGAGACATACTCTTCCGCCTGAATAAGATACTCACGTGCGCGGATAAATTCGTCCAGGGGAAAATAGTACAGCTTGGCAATGGAAAGCAGAAAGAGCATCATTTCACGCTCATTCTTATTTTTTTCTGCAAATGCGAGGCCTTCGAGGTGAATTTTTACAGCTTCACGCGGTTTATTCTCGTCAGCCAGGGTTCTGGCCAACAAACGATAGTCTGCAAAGAGTTCTTCAGATGCTTGTGGATTTTCGAGGTTCCGGCGGTCAATTTCCTTTCGCAGGCTATCAGCATTGATTGCCTGCAGTTCCCTGGTAAAGCCAAGAAATACCATGATGAGGACAAGGAAATGTGCGACTTTGTTCATTCTCAATAGATTCAAAACCTCAATTAAAGACGACTTGTTTTTCTTCTCTCCAATCAATCATTGACATATCATAGGAAGGAGACTTGGGCAATTGGAACCTCACGGTGCTACCCTTTCCCAAAACTGACTCAATCCAGATTTTCCCTTTATGCTGATGTACGATTTTACGGCAGATTGACAGACCAACACCCGTCCCGCCCTGATGACCATTTTTACGGTTCAGGCGCAGAAAGAGGCTAAATATTTTGTCTTGATATGCGTCCTCGATTCCGATTCCATTGTCTTGAATGGAAAAAATATTGGTCTCTCCTTTTGGTTCACACTGGATAATGATTTCGGGCGTTTCTTCTCCCCGAAATTTGATCGCATTGTCAATTAGCTGCTCAAACAGCATTTTCATCTGCCGACGATCAGCGGTGATCTCAGGTAAATTGACAATCTTAATCCGAGCGCCCTGGGTACGACGTTCTTCCTGTAAGGTGCTCAGTACCTCGCCGATAATTTCTTCAATCCGTACCTTTTCAAATCTTTGTTCAAGAATCCCAATAACGGAATATGTGAGCAAATCTCTCAACAGTGTATCCATTCTTTGCACGCCTCCTGTGATAAAATCCACGTATTGTCGCCCTTCTGGATCGGTACTTAGAAAATGTCTTTCCAATAAGGTAGAAAATCCGCTGATGCTCCGCAGGGGTTCGCGCAAATCATGTGCGGTCACATGTGCAAACTGTTGTAATTCCTCATTAGAGCGGGCCAGGCGTTCATTCCGCAGGAAAATCTCCTGATTTTTTCGTGATAAAACTTTGTAGAGTTTATTGAGAGAATTGTAGCGTAACAGGATTACTCCCAAAAGGACTAACACGACAACAAGACTGCCTCCAAAAATCATCAGAATGGTATTCTTGCGGATGCTGGTCTTTTCGTTTTCAATTTTCTCCATCTCTCTTGCAGCCAATTCTGAACGAAAATCAGATTCAGTTTCTGCCATCTCGGCTAATTTGTCTTGTCCGAGAATCGAATCCTGTAACTGAATGTGCGCAACGAGATATTCGTATGCCTTGTCCTTGCGATTGCCCAGTTCATAGCTTCTGGCCCTGGACTTATAGGCATCTCTTTTTACTTCAAGGCTTCTGATTTCAGAAGCAACCACATCCACCTCATCCAGCAAATTAAGGGCGTCTGCGACCTGACCTTCTTCATTGTATACATCCGCAAGATGGATCGCAAACTGGGCCCATTCCAG
>JBCBZF010000780.1:0-3579 GCA_039815525.1 Bacteroidota bacterium
CTCTGCCAATTCGAGGTTCAATTGATTTTTGATCAGGGTCTGACTTTGGGAGAGGAAGAAAACAAGCGCTTACAGGCTGAAAACCTCAATCAGAAACTTCGCCTCAGACAGGACCAAAGCCTGATTTCCCTTTTTATTCTTGGCCTGTTGTTTCTGGTCTTGCTAATCAGCTATCTGGTGCACCTTGGCCGGATCAGAAACCGTCAGCGTGATGAATTGCAGAGATTGGTGGGGGAAAGAACCGCTCAGGTAGAAGCTGCCAATGTCGCCCTGATCGGTAAAAATGAAGAGTTGCAGGCCAGCAATTCAGAATTGGAACGCTTCGCCTTCATTGCCTCTCATGATCTGAAAACCCCTCTGCACAATATGATTCGGTTTGCAGGTCTGTTGCGGAAAAAACTTTCACCAATATCGGATACGGACATCAACACCCATCTCAACTTTATTGAAGGAGAGGGAAAACGCATGAACACCCTGATCGAGGACGTACTGGAGTATTCTAAACTCAATCGACAATTTGAAGAAGAAAACATTCGCCCGATTCTTCTGGGACAATTACTGAATGAACTCTCAGGATCAATTTCAGGATATGTGACAGAACGACGGGCAAAGATTGTATATGATTATTCGCTACCCGAGATTCTGTGGAATTATACCGCCATTTTCGTGCTGTTTAAAAACTTGGTGGAGAATGGAATCAAATACAATCAATCAGCGCAACCCGAGGTCAGAATTTACGGACGAGAGTCAGAAGAGGATTACACCCTTTTTGTCGCCGACAATGGGATTGGGATAGAAGAAGAATTTTTTGACAAAATCTTTGAAATGTTTGCCCGTCTGCACAATCAGAAAGAATACGAAGGCTCCGGTTTAGGCTTGGCCAGTTGTAAGAAAATTGTGGATGACTTTGGGGGAAAGATTGGATTGAGCAGTATCCCAGGTGAAGGAACGACTTTTCGGATTGATATTCCGCGACACCTCCTGACTGCTCAGGTCCGAGCTGTTTGATTGTATCGCGATGATGTAACTGTTGTTGGTTCGCTTAACAAGCTTCAATCCTGAATTGGAGGAGAAGTATTATCTTTCGATAAGATGACCCGAAACGCCAACATCACTCTGCCGCTTACGTCAGATGAACGAACTGCCCTGCGAAGACAGAAAGTGCGTATCAGAGCGCTTGCAGAGCATTCCGTCTCCCAACTGTCAGACATACTGTCTGTATCTCCTGAACGAGCCCGATATCTCCGCGCTTTGGCGGAATTTCAGCAAATTCCCTCCATAGGTATTCGCTTCGCCGAAGACCTGATTTTTCTGGGATATTATTCTTTGGCAGAATTACAGGACAAAGATGGGGCCCATCTGGTCGAAGAATTTGAAAGACGGAAAGGCTTCTGGATTGATTCCTGTGTAGAGGATCAGTTTCGTCTGGCAGTTCATTTCGCCCATCATCAGGATATGAGCAAACAATGGTGGGACTTTACTGCTGAACGAAAGGCCTACCGGGCCGAATTTGGGTATCCTGCTGACCGGCCACTGCTGGCCTGGCATGAAGGCTAATCAGGAGCAGATGAGATTTTTTCTTTCTTCCTGTAATAAATATCCATTCTGCATCTCTAAAGCATAAAACCCCTTGGGATGAACCAGCCGGATGGACATTTTGAGCAGATCATTGCCGATAATAAAGATCGGCTGTACCGGATTTGCTATGCCTATCTGTATGATGCCGCTCAGGTAGATGATCTCTACCAGGACATTTTGATCAATGTTTGGCAGGGATTGAAAAAGTTTCGCTCTGAAGCAGCGGTTTCAACCTGGATTTATCGCATCGCTGTGAACACAGCCCTGATGTACAATCGAAAAACCCAGCGGGAGCAACAACTATTTTACAAAACTGACCAAATCCCCCAACAAGAGGTCCGGAGTGAGGTGGATGAAAAAGTGAAGATGGAGCGACAACTGGCCCAACTCACAGATTGTATCCGTCGCCTCCCCAAGGCTGACAACCTCATGGCTTCCCTGCTGTTGGAAGGGATGTCATACAAAGAGATCGCAGAGATTATGGGCATCACTGTCAATCACACTGGCGTAAAAGTGAAGCGCCTGAAAGAGAAGTTGAAGAAACAAATGAGCCAGTACGAACATGCAATTTGACCGATACCAACAGCAATGGCAACAGCAGTCTGCACCTGAGGTGCAACTCGACCGCAATCATGACAGTCTGATGGCCCGGATTCGGAAAAACCAGCGTCGCACGGTATTCGGCAATCTGTTCATGAGTATCTCTTTTGCGGCAACCTTCATTGGTCTGGGTCTCATGTGGCGAAACCAAGCCGGGCAATCCGTTTGGATGGATGTGGGGATGCTGTTGATTTTCCTGGACATGCTTGGGGCAATGATATTCATGTGGTCCCTGGTGATTCGCTGGACCAATCGCAATGTATCTTTGGGCAGTCTGGAATTTGTCCAAAGTACCATCACCAAATTGCGGCGACAGAAATTTATCACCTACCTGATTCTTCCTGTTTACCTGCTCATCCTCAACCTTGGCATCAATATGACCTATGTCTTTTCGATGCAAGCCTCCAGCTACGAAGCGCGCCTTAGTGCACACCTGAGTGTGGGGATCCTACTCTTATTGGCCATTCCGATTAGCTTGTTTGTCTCCTATCGCAAACACCGCAGGCTGACTGATCCCATGATTGAGGAATTACGCGCCGTGGAGACCGAGTTGATTGAAGACAAAACATGGCCACAGACCTAATTGCTGTAGCCGGAAAATGTGGCGTGGTTATTCCTTTTCCCATTTCTCCAATAGTTTCTCCAAATCCCTCTCACTCATAGAAGAATCATATTCATCGTAGGAGATATGCCGGAAATCAAGCATCCGATCCAGTAGCTTTTTCTTTTTTGGATACAGGCCGGAAACGCCCAGATAGGTTTCCTTGGAATCTTCATACCATTTGCAGGTATAGAGATAGATGATACCCGTTTTACCGTCAATTGTGTGTGGACGCGTCAGCAATAATTTGACTTGCTCAGGGACTTCGTCATAATAGTAGCTGCAATAATCCACAAAATCAGCTTCTGCAAAGGCTTCTTGCGTAAGGTATTCTTTGGGGAAAAGACGTGCCTCTTTGGTGTCCTTCAGCAAATCATAGACCTCCCGGCGGAACAGCTTACGGCTTGCCAGGCTGCGAACAAATCGTTCCGATAACGGATAGCCTTTTTTGTGTTGAACTTTGAGCGCAAGCCAGATGTAGTAGTCAGTTTCCTCTTCTGCAGGGATCAATTGTTGGATGAAATCTGCGTATTCCTGCTTTTTGTCCAGGTAGGAAAATATCAGCAGTAAATTATCAATGCAGTAGTAGGCAGTGTTTTGAGTTTTTTTCCAGTGCGCTGAACTGTCGACCATCGTTTTGGATAATCTGTTGATCTGCTCATGCAATCCGGGCACTGTATCTAAGTCTACCCAGCCTGAATCTGAAGCCATTCGTAAATCGTCAAGGGTATATTCTGCCGCTTGTGGTAAATGGAGGTATTGGATTATTTCTGGTAAGAGCTGATTGACGGCTTCTTTGA
>JBCBZF010000134.1:0-9369 GCA_039815525.1 Bacteroidota bacterium
ATCCGGCAACTTCAATTCGCCCCCACCTTGAAAACCCGATCAACATTTATCCCAATCCAGTCCGGCAATTTATGCGCATTGATTTTCCAAATGCGTTTTCGAGTGGTCAGATAGAGATATTTGATCGTTTTGGACGATCCGTCCTGCGCAAAGAAACCAGCCAAAGCGCTGAGTCAATTGATTTACAAGCGCTTCACCTTACTGCTGGACAATACTTTTTAAGATTGCATACAGGAAGCACGTTCTACCATCAATCTTTCCTTTTTCAACCTTAATCCGTCCTTCATTCATCACTTTCTTTTTGGAAAACATCTCCTTCATCAGAGAGTTTTCCCCAAACCCTGGGAAGCAATTACTTCCCAGGGTTTGCTTTTTCACAGAAAAAAAACTTCATAAGAGTGTAATGTTCTTGGGAAAGACGTCATAGCCGTACAACATTCCGGCCTTATGGCAATCCTTGTGTTTTTCCCATAGTTCTTATATTACCTACAAATGACCAATTGGCTTTCGGCCAACCCATGGCATTTATCCCACAAACAAAATCCTCAACTCACGGATGATGACCCGCCATTGTTTATTCCCAGTCAGCGTTTTCATTGCGCTCTTGCTCAGCTTTGCCCCACTTAGTGCACAACAAAGTTCTGTCCAGTCTACCAATCAGGGAGGCGGTACCTATACCTTCAGTTTGAACGAAAATGTCCTGCCAGAGCTGGAACCTTTACCTGGATTTGAAGAGACGCCTTACTACCACATTTTCTGGGAGTTTGGGGACGGCCATTTTGCGTACGGCAACCCAGTAACCCACACCTTCGACAATGATGGCATATTCGAGGTAAGGGCAAAGTCAACCCCCATTTACAGTGATCAGGGAGATCCCCCCATTCAAAGAAAGAGTGTCAATGTCGGCCAATTCAGTCAGTTTGTGAGAGATTCAGTTCTGGGCAACGATTTGGTGAAATTGTTCCCCAATTGGTCTGCCTCAGTCGTGCCAGACGACCATGTTACCGCTGCATTGGTGTTTACGGGTGATCCGAAACAAGCATTCACGGGTGGCACCATTGAGTTCCAGTATGACAAGTCAATGATGCGGATGCAAAGCCTGGATGGGGTTGAGGACTGGCGGCGAATCTATGAAGCAGATGCCATTATTTATGACAGTCAGGGAAAAGTTAATGGCAACCCGACTTATAACGCTTTTGAACGATTTGAAGTCGATGATGTGCCTTCTAATCGGGAGTGGAGCATTATCCTGGACTTTATCACTTTAGAAGAATTACCAGAAGGTGAAACCGAGCTACCCTTAAAGGCGATTTGGACGACAAACAGCGGTGTAACGCAAATCTATGAACTCAGGATCCCCATTGGTACGGTCCATGACCCCAATGATATGCAAGCGATCCCTGACTTCATCATTCGGGGCAGTGGTCCAAAGACTGCTCAATACAAAATTCGTTTCCAGAATGAGGGCAGTGCATTGGCCAACAACATCTATATCACAACCAAAGTTCCGCAGGGCCTTGACATCAGTAGTTTTCAATTTCTTGATTTTGCCCCAGGGGTACTCAAAAAAGCCGGTTTGAAAGAGAATACAAGTGATGAACTCTTCTTTGTCATTGAGAATGCACGTCTACCGGGCTTGAATATGGAGGGACTGGATGATATTACGGCAACCCAGGGATTTGTCGAATACAGAATCATGGCTGAGAACTATGATGGGCTCGATCATATCACCACAGAAGCGGATATTGTTTTTGAAACCGAAGCACCCATAACCACAGAAAAAGAAAGCATCTTTATTGTTGATCCACCAAATGGAAATGGGAATGCAAAAAGCTTTGGAGATCAGGTCCTGGATATCCTTAAAAATTGCGGCACCCTAACCTGGATTTTGATCGGAATCATTGCATTACTGCTTATCTTATTGCTCATTTGCTTATTCAGGAAAAAACCGTAAAGACCCTTTATGCTCAACAAAACAGGTCGGATCGTGGTATCCGGCCTACTCTCGCTGCTTTTGTTTTCCATCGGTTCCGCATCTGCTCAATCTGCTCAAAATGACTCCCTCATTCGGGCAGAAGCAGATACATTATTCCAACAAGCAACTGAAGCAGACAGCCTTTCCCTCGCCCATCAGCGAATCGATTCAGCACTTCATTTGTACCACAGTCTTAAGGATACCAGTAATTGGACAAAATGCTATCAGTGGCTCAGTCGGGTTTACGCGGCGTATCAGGGTCCGGATGAATCTGCAAAAGTTCTTCAAAAGGCAATTGCCAGTTGCTGGTGGCCGGAAAACGGATACACAGGAATTTTGTACATGAACCTGGGGAGACGGCTCAATCAGGCTAGTCAGATTGAAGCGGCGGGACATGCCTATGAAAATTGTATTCGACTTTATCTTGAGAATGACAAAGACGGTCCGATTCTGGCCCAGTATGCGATGCATCCGCTCGGTAATATTTACACCAGATTGGGAGAGTATGATAAAGCTGAGTACTATCTGGGAAAAGTTCTTGATACCTATATTCAGGAGCAAATCACCCGGCCATTAGCAAGTCTATATTCAGACCTTGGCGTCTTGCATCGCTCAGTCTCAGATCCTGAACAGGCATTGAGGATGTATCAGAAAGCCCTGGCACTCCAAAGTGATCCCAGTACGAGGGCTCTGATCCTGGCCAATCAAGCCGAATGTTATATCCAGATGGGACAATGCCAGGAGGCGGTGAAGCCCACTCGAAAGGCACTTCGCATTTTTCAAGATGCGGAAGCTTCGTCCCAGTACCTCATTGGGGCCTACACCATTATGGGGGCTGCTGCGAGTTGCATGGGAAACATGGAAAACGCAAGACAGCACTTTCAGGATGGGCTTAGGCTGCTCCAAACGCCCTTCCATCGGCAGCGCGCTAAAATACAGTTGTCTATCGCAGAAACATTTGAACAGGAAAGGCAACTGGATTCTGCCCTTTTCCATTGTCAGAAAGCCTTGCATGCGTTGCTCCCCGGTTTTCAGGAAGATGATCCGGCTCTAAATCCATCCCCCACTTTGTTTACCCAGGAAAACACGCTCCAGGATGCACTGACCCAGAAGGGGCAGATTTATGAAGCATTGTATCGGCAGTCTGAGGATATTGGAGACATTCGCCTTGCTTTGCAAAATGATCTGGCAGCGATTGAGGTGGGTGATATATTTATCCGAAATTTTTCGTACGAAAATTCTCAGCTTAGCCAACTACATGGCGCACAGGCAATTTATGAGCATGCGATCAAAATGTGCTGGATTCTCTACCAGACTGAGTCGCGCGAAACCTACGCCCAACAAGCTTTTGAACTCGCAGAAAGAAGCAAAGCCAACTTATTGCTGCAGGGTATCCTGGATCAAAAAGCCAAAAGCTTCGCTGGCATTCCGGAATCTTTGCTTCAGGAAGAGCAAAATTTCAAAAAACAAATCAGTCAGCTTGAAACCCATCTGTTTCAACTACAACAATCTGCTGAGACCGATGCTGAGGCAATGAAAGAAGTGAAAGCACAGATTTTCACACAAAAAACCGCTCATGATGCTTTTCTGCAAAAGCTTGAAAATCAATACTCAGCCTATTATCAGCTCAAGTATCCTGAGCAGCGAATTCAATTAGATAAGATTCGCCAACATCTTCGATCCGATGAGCAGCTACTGGAATACTTCATCGGCAGCAACCACCGTTATCTTTTCCTGGTGAACAAAACTGAGCTTGATTGGACCAGCCTCCAGACGGATTTTCCCCTTGATAGTCTGATAAAGGATTTTCGACATTCGCTAACCGAATCCTGGCAGTGGGCAAGTGAACCTGGCCCAGGTTACCAGGATGAGGTTTTTTTGAGGAGTAGCCATCAACTATACCTCAGCCTTCTGGCACCAGTAGAAAAAAAATTGTCTGCAAGACTTCTGATCATTCCGGATGGTCAACTCGGATACATCCCTTTTGATGCACTGCTCAAACAACAACCGCACACAAAGGTATTTCGGGCTGACTATGATTTCTTGATTCGTTCCCATACCATCTGCTATGCCTACTCGGCCCGGTCATTGGTGGAAACCAAGTCGCGGGTTAACAGTCAGCAAAACGGTATGTTGGCTATTGCCCCTACTTATAAGGATTTACCCATACCTGCCTCAAGGCGTCTCAGGACACGGGATACTGGTCTTGATGCCTTATTTGCCAGTGAGGAAGAAGCAAAAAATGTCCATGCCATCTGGCAGGGAGCATTGCTAACTGGCGTCAATGCCGGCAAAAGTCAATTCCAAAAGCTGGCCAATTCTCACCGCTATATCCATTTTTCCGGACATGCCAGTGTCAACTCCCAGCAGGGAAAATTGTCTTACCTCGCATTTTCCCTCAGCCAGGGAGACAGTCTGCCATATCTATACCTATCAGATTTGTATGCGATGAACCTCGATGTCGACATGATGGTTCTTAGCGCGTGTGAGACGGGATTGGGGAGATTGTATCCGGGAGAAGGGATTGCATCACTGGCAAGAGGATGTTCCTTTGCGGGTGCGCGAAGTATTATTACCACACTTTGGAGTGTTGAAGATCAGATCACCAGTGAGTTGATGAAGGTATTTTATCAGGAATTGGCGGCAGGCTCGGCGAAGGATGATGCATTACGAAAAGCTCGTCTCCATCTCCTGGATCAGGATTATGCTCCTTTCTTCTGGGCAGCTTATATTCCAATCGGCGATATGCGGGCAGTTGATTCTCCCGTTGGATTTCCCTGGTTATGGATCTTGATCAGCCTGGGATTCCTTGCGGCGGCACTGATGATTTTTTTTTCGAAAAAAATCAGGCTAGGAAGTGGCGAATTGTCAGACTAGGGAATCAACACTTTTGCCCGTAAAATAGTATTCTGCAAACTTAGCTCAATCACATATATTCCAGGTGAAAGGTGATCTGCAGTCAACATGAATTGATTGCCAGAAACTCGTTGCCAATTAGGATGAAACATCTGTCCATTGAGAGAAATCAGTTTGAGCGATCGTATCTCAGCTTCACTTGACAGGCGCAAATAGAGATTTCCATGCGGATCAGTAGAAACACGAAGGGTCTCCGGCAGAGAAACCGCAACTTCTACCCAATCGCTTAGCACAAGGCCACCAGAAACCAATTCGACAACTAATTGATAGGTCCAATTGCCATTGACGACTTCTGTATCAAGAAATTCGGTTGTTTGGATATCCTTGCTGATCCAGATATCTTCTCCCTGGATATGATGAGGGCGTTTTCGTCTCAATCGAAGAGACTGGATGTCTTCCTGCGGCAATAATTGCCAGCTTAAATGTGTGCCTTTTGATGTGGGTAAAGCCGAAAAAGAAAGGATTTCTACTGGTAAAATACAGCCGGGGAAAGTACTGCTGCTAATTGGCAGACTGTACACAGGGTTTGTAATCAAGTTACCATTACTGCCTGCCTGTGCACCGCTTACGCCACACGTCAATGCCGGATTATTGATTCCTGCACTGCCGCCAATGAGACTGGTTGTTACATTCGCTCCCGGAGGATTCGTTGACGTCCAGATTACCCCGCCACTGCCACCGCCACCTGGTCCCAAACACCGGGCGCCAATATAGCCTGCCCCACCACCATTCCCGCCATCGACTTCCAGATCAAGCATTGTGGTCCCAAAGCTGTTGGTACTGAGCAAAAGGGTGCCACCGGCACCTCCCCCACTTCCGGCGTCTCCCCCTGCATTGGCTGGGGTTTCACCATTGGCCCTGATTGCGTGGCCGTTGCCTTCAATCATATTGCAAAACAGCAACACGATGCCACCACCATTGCCACCATCTACGCCATCTCCATTGTTGTCGTGTCCAGCGCCACCACCACCGCCCATAAAGACTTGATTGTTCGCAAGACTATATCCCTGACTGAGCTGTCCAATCCCTGATTGTCCAGGGAAATTTCCTTTACAGCCAAAGGCTGGTGCATTGGTGTAGGTTCCACCCAGTCCACCATTGTTTGCATTTGCACCACCTCCACCACCTGCATTGTGATCATTACCGCCTCCACCACCATTGGCCTGCGCACCGCGTCCATACTCTCTTCCAGCAGTAAAGGCCGCAATACCCTCACCCTTTTTTCCACCAAAGCCAGACGCCTGATTGTAGAAATAATCATTGCGTGAGGTGAGAAAGGTACAATTGTTGGCACCAATTTCATTTTCCCCTCCACGGAATCCCTGGCCAGATACATCAATATCAGCTTGCATATCAATGGTCCCAAAGGCAGAGATTGCCAGGATGCCTCCCGAGCTCCCATCCCACGGCGCAGCCGTTAACGTAGCAGTAATACTGACATTGTTGTATTCAGGGACTCTGATCAATTGTAAGCCGGGGGCCATTGCACCCGAAGGATTGTAAGAATTGATCATTGTGTTTTCAAAAGAGATATCCGATCCGTTTACCTCGCACACCCGATTCAGCTCGTATGCACCAGCATCATTGATGGCAAGTATATTGCCAAAGGATGGATTATTGCTTTCATCAATCGATGCACCCTGTATTTGAATCAACAAAACCAGGTCTCCGGCAGTAAATGCAGCCGGATTACTTACGACCACCAGATTGCTGACCGCATTCACAGAAAGTACTGGGCTGTAATCATTGACAACACCGAAAATTTGCGCAAAGAGAGAAAGTGGAAAGAGAAAAATGCCAAATATGAAGCTGCTTCTCATCAGTTTGGGTTTGATAGATAAGAAAACAGGAAAAGCATAAGCTGGGATGGAAAGATACAGAAAATTGTATTGCATGTGAGGGTGTAATGATGAAATGCAATTTGTCAGGGATGAATGCAGCAGATTTGGGGGGTAGAATGTAATTTTATCCTCCATGCAAAAGCTGTCCTTTCAGTTTCGGAAAAGCAGATTACTCCTCAGAACCCTCAGCCCACGCAAGCTGTGGAATGCCGCCCAGTTGGTCTCGTCTTTCCACCTTTCCAGGCGAAGAGGGCAATTGGCGCATCATGGGATGCCAATGAAAATTGGCTTTGAACCCACAACTTTTTGCAATCTTCGCTGTCCGGAATGTCCCTCTGGATTACGCGCCTTCGAGCGGCCTACGGGCATGGCCCAAATGGATGTCTTTTCACGCGTAGTGGACCAATTGTACAAAGATCTGGTGTATCTCCTTTTGTACTTCCAGGGTGAGCCCTATCTCAACCCAGATTTTCTGAAGATGGTACAATACGCCAGCCAAAAGGGCATTTACACCGCCACTTCCACCAATGGTCATTATCTGACCCCAGCAAAAGCCGAAGCAACCATACAAAGTGGATTGTCCGAAGCCCTGATATCTATTGATGGCACGACGCAGGAAGTCTACCAGCAATACCGGGTAGGCGGCAAATTAGAAAAAGTCAAAGAAGGCGTTCGCAATCTTATTGCCGCACGTAAAAAACTAAAGAGTCTGCACCCGCTTATCATCATTCAGTTCTTGGTTGTTCGCCCCAACGAACATCAGATTCAGGACATACAGGCTTTGGGGAAAGAACTCGGCGTAGATCACGTTGCCTTAAAAACGGCTCAGATTTATGATTTTGAAAACGGCAGTCCACTGATCCCCAGTCTGAATCAATACAGTCGCTACCGCCAGGGAACAGATCAAAAATGGCACATCAAAAATCCACTGGACAATCAATGCTGGAAGCTGTGGCATGGGGCCGAAATCACCTGGGATGGAAAAGTCCTGCCATGCTGTTTTGACAAAGATGCACAGTACGAAATGGGCAATCTGGCCGATACCTCTTTCAGCCAGATTTGGCGCAGTCCGGCTTATGACCAATTTAGGCGGGAGATTCTCCAATCACGCTCCCGAATTGAGATGTGCAGAAACTGTAGTGAAGGCACCCGGGTATGGGCAGATTGAAGAATTGCATTTTTCCTTGCAACTTTCGGCATGATTTCTTTTCCAGACAAACCTGAACTATCCGCTTTGCAGACGTATCAAAAAGCGGTCTGTCAAGCCCGCGGTTGGGACCAGACCCCCATCCTTGAAACTTTTCTTCTGATGAGTGAAGAGTTTGGTGAGCTTGCCAAAGCCATTCGCAATCGCATCGGACTCTACCAGGAAAAAGGCAAAAATATTGATGAAGGAGAATTAAGCGGAGAATTGGCCGATGTCTTCAGTTATCTCATGGAAATTGCCAACCATTTTGAAATTGACCTGACAGAATCCTACCGACAAAAAGAAGCCATCAATGCAAGTCGTAACTGGGATTAAAGAGAGGCTTACTGGCTTGTTAGATTCGTCACAGATTGTATTTTTGCCCCAAATAAAAAGATGGAGCTGAAAGAAGCGGTTCAGGGACGTATTTTCCACAATATCCAGGCTTGCGCAGAGTCGTTGGGACTCCGCGCTTTTGTGATTGGTGGATTTGTGCGGGACAGCCTCCTTCCCTGGCGGAATCAACACGGCAAAGACATTGACATTGTCGTCGAAGGGCGGGGGATTGAATTGGCCCAGGCCTTTGGGAAAAGGATGCGTGCACGACAGGTCCACATTTTCAAAAACTATGGAACCGCCATGGTTCAGGTTGGTGAAGTCAGTGTGGAATTTGTCGGCGCCCGGAAAGAAAGTTATAACCGTAACTCCCGCAAGCCCATCGTCGAAGAGGGTACGCTGGAAGAAGACCAATTGCGGCGTGATTTCACCATCAATGCGCTCTCTATTTCTCTCAATAAAGACAGCTTTGGGCAGCTCCACGATCCTTTTTCCGGCATGGATGATCTGGAATCAGGGATCATCCGAACACCCACCGATCCATCCATTACTTTTTCGGACGACCCTCTGCGCATGATGCGCGCCATTCGGTTTGCGACTCAGTTGGGCTTTTTCATCGAGCCAGGTACATTTGAAGGAATTGTCCAAAACCGCGAACGCATTGAGATCGTTTCCAAAGAGCGGATCGCAGATGAATTAAACAAAATCATTCTGGCAGATCGGCCTTCAGTGGGCTTTCATCTCATCGAACAGACTGGCTTACTTTCGATTCTCTTCCCAGAACTGGAAAACATGAAGGGGATTGATTATGTCAATGGCCGTGGGCACAAAGATAATTTTTTGCATACTCTGAAAGTCTTGGACAATGTAGCCGAGAAAAGCGATAACTTATGGTTGCGTTGGGTGGCCATCCTGCATGATATCGCCAAGCCACTCACCAAACGCTACGAAAAACAGCATGGCTGGACCTTTCATGGGCATGAAGACCGGGGGGCACGTATGGTTCCGAAGATTTTTCGACGTATGAAGCTTCCGCTCAATGAGCACATGAAGTATGTACAAAAGTTGGTCAAGCTTCATCAACGGCCCATCGCACTGGTCAATGCAAAAGTAAC
>JBCBZF010000909.1:0-2980 GCA_039815525.1 Bacteroidota bacterium
AAAATATTTTCTGCTTCATGGTTTCGTAAAGTTATTATGGGCAAGTAGGGATGGGAATCATGGTGGAGTTTCCCAGTCGATCGGTGTCCCAATCATTTGTCAACAATGTTTCCAAATCGGTGAGATATCCCATATGAATGGAAGAAATACACTTATTGGCATCATTCTGGTTGATTGCCAGGCCTTTTATTTGGTTACTGGGAGCAACAATCTCAGGATCTTGATTTGTAATTTCCTTGTGATGGAACAGAGCAACAATTGCCTCCAGATCACTGGTTGGGATCTTATTACTACTTGCAAACATTCGCCAAAGCCCGCTGGGGATTGGGTCTGGTAAAGTCAAGCCTTCTATTTCATTGCCCTGGACCTCAATCACCCGAACACTTTCAAAAATAGACAAGTCCATGACTCCCTTTACAGCGCAGCGATCAATATTGAAAAAATCCAGCCCCAGAGGCCCAACACCGTTTTGACTGATGGTTACATTCTTCAGTTGGGTATTTCCTTCAAGGTAGACGTAATTGAGAACCGGGCAAGTATACAAATTGAGAACACTGGTGATGTCGCAATAGACTGCCCGAAAGAGTTCCAGGTGTTGAAGATGGTCAACCCGAACATCGGTCAGATCAAAATTACGGTCCAACCAGATGTATTCCATATTGGGACAATAGGCACTGAAGTCCAGGGTATTGGAGATCTCATTGTTGTTCGCAACAATACGTCTGAATTTATCATTGTTTATACCCAGGTCGATGTTGGGAATATTATTGTTTGATACTGCGAAGTTCTCTATGGAAGGATTGGTATTAAGATCATATCCATGAGTGATATCACAATCGGTGAGGGTTACATTTTGCAAAAGAGCCAAACCGTCCAATAAAACAGTCTGAAGGTTGAGGTTTTTTGTAAAATCCACATATTGCAAGCTGTTACAGTTGGTCAGATCTTGCGGATTGGTGATATCGTTATAAATATCATCGCCATTCGTATCTTTTGCCCACTGGGCATCCAGCCTTTCCAAACCAGTGAGTGCATCAACGTATAGTTCCGTGATACCCTGCCCTCTGATATCAATTCGTTGCACATCATCAGAGCAGGTCAGTATCTGTACTTCAATAGCACTGCTTGAAGAGAAGTTTAAAGTGAAGGTTTCCAAATTGGTTCCAGGATTATGAATCTCTTGTGGAAGTGGGTTCCCATTTTCCAAGACCTGGATCACCACCATATTGGGAGCATGTAATTGCTGCTTAAAGGTTACAGAATTGGTCCCTCCCGCAGTCGTAATGGTTCTAAACCGCCATGCCACCGGTGGCAACATCTCTGGCGAAACCTCAGTTTCAGGGGCAATCTCCGTGATCACGGTTTGCCCGGGATCGGGTAGCGGCTCCGGCACCGACACCGGCCGGGCCAATAGTAGCGCCAGCAGGACTGGCAATAGATGTGAGTAAATCTTCATGGTCATCAAATGTCTTTGGCTACCATCTGAATCGGATGGCAGATTGAACAATGTATTCGTCGTAATCCGGGGTGATTTGGTCCCCATATTGGATTAAACTTTTTTCTACAAAGCATTCCCAACTCAGGGATTTGCCCAATGGAATCTGCGCAGAGAAGGAAAATGCGGTACGCTCTGCCCCACCCAGAAACAGATCTTGTCCCCGGCGACTGCCAATCGTATAACTGCCCCACTTCGGGGTATGCGCGGTCAGACTGGCTTGCCAGGTCATCACTTGGCCCGCCGCATGGCGGATCATGCTCACCGAACCATTGCCAGAGACGACCGAGCCAATCATCAGAGATTGTTGCAAAGCCAGCATGCCGAAGGTCTGCTGCACATTGGTATCGGCAGTCTGCACAAATTGCTGGCTGTAGATCAGTTGGGTATTGCCATTGATGGTCCCAAGGCGATATTGCCAACCGCTCTGTACATTGAGGAGCGATAAACCAGCCTGCTGATCTTCGGCCAAGTTTCCCTTTTGGGCATAGGGCGCATATTCCAGTTGGATGTATGGTGCTTTTTTCGGCTGAAAACGGAGCTGCAAACCTGCTGATTCAATCGCGGTCTGCTGAATCTGGTCTGGATCAAGCCGATCGGCATCGCGTCGTACAAAGCCGCCCAGGGTCCAGATCCCTTTGCCAAAACTCTGCGCAAAGCGTACTTCATATCTCTCCCGATCGGTCAGGAGAAAAGGCGCGCCAAGACTGAAATAATTTCGCCCAATCTGGGCATAGCGTCCGGTGAGATCACCACCTTTCCAGATGTTCAATTGTCCATTGAGATTCCAGGCCTGCCCCTGCGTCGCCTCTCCCTGAGGCGCCAGCGAGCGCGGCCAGACCGCCAGGCTGCTGTCCTGCCGCAGGAAACTGGATTGGGCATACATCCATTCGCCGGAAATGCGCAGACGATCGTCCAGCAGGTTTAATCCTGCCCGAAGCCCTAAAACTGTATTCTGTCCCTTTTGCGGATCGAGATCACTTTCCTGAGCGCCCTGTTGTGCAAATTGATAAACCATTTGCACATGAGATTTATCAGGATCTCCCAGGCCCGCCCGTCCATTGACCAGCCAGTCTTTCGTCTGCACAGAACTGGTATTGAGTTGACCGACTTGTCGCCCCAGAATACCAGCGGTGAAGCCGGCAAAGTATTTCCCTGGCTGTACCTCCAGATCAGTGCCTTTGATTGCAACGCCATCCAGGCTAAGCGGCGACAATTGTGGGAAGGCGGTTCCGATCTGAAATGAGCGGATTTTGGTGGCAATCTTTTGCAAACGGCTGAGAGGCAATAACTTTTCTAATTGCTCTGTATTCTGCGTCAAACTGGATAGATCACCCGATTCAATGGCCCTGAGTTGTTGGAGTTTTTGGCTGATTGAAGCAGGTAGCTGGCGATTCTTCAGCATGGCTGCTAGTTCGGTTGCCCGTTTCTGCAGCTTGAGCAGTTGTTCTCTTTTGGACAGCAAGCGGACGAATTTTGCACACT
>JBCBZF010000744.1:0-3771 GCA_039815525.1 Bacteroidota bacterium
CAAAACTTCCATACTTCGACCACTGGGTGTCTAGCTTTACTCTCGTTTCTGAGTCATGACCAACGCGGCTTCCATGGGTCAGTTTCTCATTCCAAAGCGTCACAATCTGTCTTTTCCGTTGAATGCTGCCAGAAATCTTCGCTCATCTGACGTCCACGAAGCCTCATCCATTCCAGACTGGTCTGAGGCCTGCGCGAAGATTATATCATTGGCTTCCAGTATGAATGGGGACCAGAAAATACCATCATCGGTGGCGGTTTTTATGGCAAACATCCGCTGCTACCTCTGGGGCTGTATTCATTTCGGATCGATGGCAACAGTGGACAGATTACGCAAATGAGTCAGACGGCTTTCCCGGATGATTTGGACGCCAACATGAGTACCCATAAAATGCCCAAAAGTCGGAGAGGTCTTTCTTCGGTGGTGTTGCGAGACCTGGTGGTGCGTAGTGATGGCGGCTTGAGTATCATTGGGGAAAAAGCCTTTACGGTATCCAAGGGTTCTAATGGTCCTGTTTTCATTCATTTTCATGAGATTCTGGTGTTCAATACCAATCCAAATGGTTCGCTGGCATGGTACAACCTCATTCCCAAGCGACAAGTGGACGACTCAGATGCGATGAGTTCCTATCAGATGATTGTGAACCGGAACCACCTCCACTTTATGTTCAATGATCATGTGGAAAATATACATGCCAATCCGTCTGGCGCTCATCATCTGGTTGATTTTCAGGCAGACCGACCTCACTACACACGTCTGGTCAGCATTGATGGTGCAGGGAACATGCGTGGTGAAGCCCTGAGAGACGGGAAAGACACATCACTCAGCCTGATTCCGTCCTTATCAGCTCAGACCAATCGACATGAGGCATTCATTTATGCCAGAGGAAGGGACCATCTTCAATTTGGCCGCTTGACATTTTTGTAACACACTTCATCTGTTCACCATGAATATTCATCACATCTTTCTCATGCTTCTCTTCAGTGCAGGAATATGGAATCCCGTCCATGATCGGACAGTTGATCTTTCACATTCTGCATTTCACTTCTCTCCTGAAGGCTCCCATGACAAAGAGCCTCCCAAATATACCGCGCCAAACGGCCCATTGTCTATGGGCGATCAAAGCCTGCTCCAGGACCAGATTAACATCCAGCGCATTGAAGGCCGTCTGTACGGATTTTATCAGGCTTTTTCCGAAAAGGACAAGCAAAACATGGTGGTCATTGCCGAGCTTGATGCCGACAGTCAGAAAGTCATTTCTCCCCCACGGGTCCTTTGGCAAATAGCCTCCCGGAAGCCATACAAGATGGAAGTAGCCATTTCTGTGGATCAAGGCAAAATCCTCGCGTATACCCCCTCATCTCATCGTAAGAAGGATCGAAAATCGTTTTTGTGCGCCATTTTCAATGCGTCTTTTTCAGCAATCGGAACGCATGATATTGTGCTTCCACATAAAAACCGACTCTTTACTGATACCGATCTCCAAATCAGCGAAAGCGGGAAAATATTCATCAGTGGCAGACTCTCCGAGCCATTTTCGCAATTACATGATCGCCGTTTGCGCGGCTATAAAGGCCCGGCATTTTTTTCGCATAAACTCTATTCTTTTGACGCAGATGGGCAGCGATTGCAGGACTACCCACTTGGCGATGACGCACAACGAAATGTGCTGGGGTTCCAGTATAAGCTAGGCCGAGCAGATTCGGTCATTTGTGGTGGGTGGTATGGAGACAATCCATTCAAAGCACAAAGTGCCTTTTCCTATGTCTTCAAAGAAGATCAAACAGACAACGCCTGGCACACCCAACAAGCGTTCGCCAGGGCCATCGAAGTGGAAGAACAGATGCAGTATAAACAATGGGGCCCAAATATGAAGCTCTTCTATCCCATTGAAAAATTGAGTGTGGAAGCAAATGGATGCGTGGCAATCAGTGGGGTGGTTAGGTATCATTATTCCATGATGAACCATGAAGCCTGTACATTTTATATTACACGGCGCAACCTGGCTGAGCCCATCCAGGTGAGGTTGGATCCCGGTGAGCGGATCATTGCAAACAGCACGGAAAGACCAACATTCACCCCAAAGGCTGAAAAATGAACGGACTACATTTCTTCCTTGCCTGGCTGACATTATGTGCCTTACCCGGCTTTGCGCAGGAACCGGAGATCAGTTGGGGACCAGTCGCAACCCAAGCCGCCGACACCCAGCCCATCCATATTGGTTCTTCCGCTGACGGGCAATTTGTCATGGCGAAAACCCGTGGTATGCGGCCCGTACTCAGACGCTTTGACGAGCAAGGTGCCCTGCAGGCCCAGGCCCGTCTCAATTTTCGCTGGCGAGGCGAAACGGCATCATTGGTCAAATGTGTGATGCTACAGGGCAGTCTGCATGCACTGCTGCGCGGATGGAACGAAGACACCCTGTACACCCAGCTGCTGGCGCAGGAGATTGACCCCATCAGTCTCGATCTCATCGGCAAACCCAAACCCATGGAACTGGTCAGGAATCTGAAATTTGCGCCCTTTAAAGTTCGGGTCAGCAAGAATGAGCAACACCTTTTCGTTCTCTCTTACGGCATGGATAGTCTGGGCAATATCACAGAATTGCACAATTATGTTTTCGATGCCACGCTCGCCCTGCGCTGGGAACGCAAAACCATCGTAGATTTCCCCAATCAACTGTTTTACATAGAAGACGTCTGCATCAACAATCGGGGAGATGCCTTTATCAGTGGGTATCTAAAAAAATCCGAGCAGCAGATTGAGATCTTACAAAAAACCGGTTTCAAACGCCCTGCCGCGCATAGCTATAAAATTTTTGCCACGCGGCGAAACGGGACCGAACAAAGAGAATACAGCCTTGATCTGGTGGTGGAATCAGTTTTGGGCTTACAGTTTGCATTCCGACCGGAGTCAGACGTGATTTGTGCGGGCTTGTATGGCGATGCTTTCAGGGATTTCAAGGGTGTATTCAGTTTTCGGATTGATGGAGAAAGCGGAAATCTGAGTCTTTCCCGTAAAAATCCGCTTCCCAAAAAGTTCCTCCGTGAGATCATAGATGAGGTATCCCGCCCTGATGAAATCAACAAAAGGGGATTTGTCCTCAAGGATGTGGTGGTCCGGGGGGATGGCGGCATAACCCTCATCGGAGAAAAGCTAACGCTTGGCGGTACCTGGACGTTCAAAAGCACAGCCTGGGACATTGTGGTGGTCAACATGGATGCGGATGGAAACCTTGCCTGGTATAGAAAGATCCCCAAGGCGCAGATTGCAGATTCTCATTATAATTCGTTTCAGTTGGTCATTGGGCGGGATAAGCTTCATTTCCTGTTCAATGATCACAAAAGCAATTTGAAGCTGCGGAGTTTCAGACCGGATGATCCGCAGCGTTTTCGCAATCCCCTGGAAGGCCATTTGGCCCTGGTGTCCATCGATGCCGATGGCAATGTATCCAATCAAAGCCTGATGAAGCTGCGGAAAGTCGGCCTGACCATCGCTCCGGCAGCAGGGATACAGCTATCAGCCAATGAAATCTGGATTTACGGCCGCCATAATCGAAAATATCGTTATGGCCGTCTGAGGTTGTAGGAAAAGCCGCATCTGGGCATGCCGTCGGTTCCACCCTAAGGAACCGACGGCATATTTATTTCTAAAAAGCGTATATTCGCACACGCATCAACCTGTACCCCGAATCGTCAAAAAATAGCATGTGGGAACATAACGTTCATTTGATGAAGACCATTCGGCCAAAACATTGGGGACAAATCTAGG
>JBCBZF010000414.1:0-5923 GCA_039815525.1 Bacteroidota bacterium
AACCAGAAAATTCCAGGCGAGCTGTCCACCATACATAATGGTAAAGCTGGCCTCCTCGAAGTTAAGGTCTCCGATACTGTCGTAGCGATTGTTCTGTTGGGTATTGAAGTAAAAGCAGGCACCGCCATGTAATCTGGCTGCTACCTTGTCCCGCCGCAGCGCATGTGCCCCAATGAATAAGGGCATTTTCAGGCCTGTGATCGCAAATTCTTTCTCCCGCTGCCCTGTAGGGAGGCGATCTAACAGTTCTTCACCCGTACTGTATTGAAAGTAATGTAGACCAGCACTCACAAAAAGGTTTTGTCCCCTGAGAACCTGTAATCCGGCGTGAAAACCATTGCCGATCGCCGTGCTCTCCTGATTGGCGATATTTCGCAAGCTTGCCTGATTGATGCCACCGACAAATATCCATTCTCTTTTCTTTTCATCTCCATTGTTTTGTCCCAGCAGGGAAAAAGGGAGTAGCAGGCAAAAAAAACAAAGGATGAGCATTCGGGACGGACGGACGGATCGTATGGGCCAGGGCATTGATTTGTTTTTGAGCCGAAAGGCTGGTTGAAAGGGCGAAAGGATTTTTTTGCCTCTGACAAATTTGCAAAAAGCATTTGCCAAAGAAAAGGGGCCACATCCTTCCCGAATGTGGCCCATATAAAATCAATAGAATCCGTGATTAGCGGATGATTACTTTCTGAGTAGCAACCTCACCAGCTTCGCCACGAAGGCTCAGGAAATAAATGCCGGCAGTCAGGTTGTTGCGATTCAGTTCAACGCTGTTCTGGTTGGTGGTCATTTGCTGTACCACTGCACCAGTCATGCTGGTCAACACAACGTCGTACTGCTTGAAAGAAGGATTGTCAAATTCAACCCGTGCGCTTACGTCAAATGGGTTTGGCGCAATGCTCAGGCTAACTTTTTCTTTGAAAGCATCTCTGATACTGGTTACAACTTGCGAAGTAGCGTCGCAGGTGTTGAAAACAAAAGCAATGACGGTATCGACATCCTGTCCAACTGAAGCGGCAGAAAGAGCCAGTGAACGGTTGAAGTTACCAAAGCCATCATCTACGCCGCAATCAGCGCTCAGGCCACTTCCTTCTTCGTTTCCGTTATCAAAATTATCATCATTGATGAATTTGAACTGGTAGTCCATTCTTGGCAGGCGGACTTTCACCAGATAGACGTCTGTCAAAGCTGGATCAGTTGCCTCAGTTAATTCAGTACAAGCGGCATCCCATTCGCCACAGGTAGTACCTGCAAATTCGTCCTGAAAGCTACCCGCAACGTGCACACCGTTAGCGTTGATTGTCTCATTTGACATATCAACTGCCAGGATCACGTTGACAGAGTCTTGTGCAAAAGCGGTTGCCGCCATTGCCATAATCATGAGGAAAGTTGTGTAAATTCTCTTCATGTTTGTAGTTGTTTAGTTGATAGAAATTTGGTTAAGGTTTTGGGAAGGTTTTGTTAAAAGAACATAGGATATAGAACAATACTAATTTGTAATTTTGAGGATTCCAAGCTTAACGATCACGTAAACGATTGCATAAAGCCAAAAAATCTAACTTCCTGATAATCTTTATGAAACGAAACGATATCCACGCAATTTTCGCTGCCTGTTGCCTGATATTTTTCACTCAGGATAGTATCAGTCAAAGCGCATCTTTCAGCAATCAAACCCTCAATGCAGGCTTAAACCATCTGTACCAGGCACCCGGTTTTATGGGCTCAGGAGTTGCCTTTTCTGATCTGGACAATGACGGATGGGAAGACCTGATTTTTACAGGGGGGGATGGGCCCGATCGCTTATTTCGCAACCTCGGCAATGGGCAGTTTGAAGACATGACCGAAAGCAGTGGCATAACCAAGACCAACGGCCTTACCACAGTAGGTGTGGTCAGCGCTGATCTCGACAATGATGGTGACCGGGACATTGTTTTCAGCACCCGAAACAATACCTGCCTGCTGTATGAAAACACCGGGGACGGCCGCTTTCGTGATATCACCCGCGACTGTGGCATCGACCGCCTGGCCAATGGCCAGTTAGACATCGGTCAGAGCTTTTCTCTGGCCGTGGGAGACATCAATCTTGATGGCTTGCTGGATGTCTACGTTGTCAATTGGATCGAACAACAGGGCTATATTTACAATAACCAAAACAAATTGGTTGGCTTCTCGCATACTGGCGGACGCAATCGTCTCTTTGTCAACCAGGGCGATTTGCAGTTTTCTGAGCAAACGGAAGCCTTTGGGATCGCAGACAATGGCACTGGACTGGCAACCGTTTTCAGTGATGTGGATGGAGACCGGGATCTCGATCTTTTGATCGCCAATGATTTCGGACAATGGGTCCGGCCTGATGCACTTTATCGCAATGAGTATCCGACTCAGCAATTCACAGATGTTTCAGCAGCCAGTGGTTTCGACAGTCGATTATATGGTATGGGTATCGGTGTGGGTGATTATGATCAGGACGGAGATCTGGACTATTACAAAACCAACATTGGCCGCAATGTACTCCTCAACAATGATGGCAGAGGCAATTTCACCGACATCACCGCCAATGCCGGCGTTGAAGACGAATATATCTTCGATACTGCCCCGGCGCTCTCCATCGGCTGGGGAGCAGGTTTTCTGGACTATGATCATGATACGCATCTGGATCTCGTCGTGGCCAATGGCCGGGTCGGTTCTTCAGACCTTTTCCCTTCCAAAGACTCTATGCCAGACAAAATCTACCGCAATCTCGGCAATGGGCAATTTGAAAATCAGACCGAAGCGCTGGGTGTAGAAAACTTTGGGCTTTCACGTGGCTTCGCCTATGGCGATTATGACAATGATGGAGATGTGGACCTGGTATTCACCTGTGTTTTTCACATCTACCTCAGTTTGCCCCCCAGTCCGGTTCTCTTCCGCAATGATCTTTTTACAGATACACACTTCCTGAAAATCAAAGCCCAGGGCACCATCAACAATCGAGACGGTTTGGGTACACAGATCAGGATATTTGTTGGAGAAAAAAGCTGGCTACACGAAATTGGCAGTGGTGGCCAGGGGCATAACTCCCAGCATAGCAGTATTGCGCATTTTGGATTGGGGGATGCATCGGTGGTCGACTCTGTTCACATCAGTTGGCCCGGTAATCTGAGCCCAGTACAGCGATTTTACAACATTGCATCTGATCAAAGCATTCTCATCACCGAAGGCAGTAGTGAATACGAACAGCTTCACGCCACCCAAACAGGCATCGCTATTTCGGACAATCAGTGGATTCTCCAACCCAACCCAGCCAAAGGCTTCAGCATGCTGCGCTATGTCATCGAAACAGAAAGTGAGATACAGCTACGCATCAGCGACATCAGTGGTCGCACCCTTAGAAATTGGGACCTGGGACAGCAACAGCCAGGAGAACACCGTAAATTACTGGATCTTCAAGGCCTTCCTTCGGGGATCTACTTTGTATCGACTGAAGGCCCATTTACGACCGAAACCCAAAAACTATACATTCTTCCATAAACATGAATTTCCGCAAACACCTCCCATACGCACCTATTTGGATTGCACTCTTTCTGTTTTTCCCCACCTGGGCTTCTTCGCAGACTTCAGCGACGGAATTTTCACAGTATATAGAGGAAAGTCGCAAGGCCTGGGACATCCCCGGTCTGGCTGTCGCCATCGTCAAAGATGGAAAAGTTGTTCTGGCCGAAGGATTTGGACAATTGGAAAACGATAAGAAGGAGAAGGTAGATGAAAACACCTTATTTGCCATTGCCTCCAATACAAAAGCCTTCATTGCCACCGCCATTTGTATGCTGCAGGAAGAAGGCAAATTGTCTCTGGATGATCCTGTCAAAAAACATCTTCCCTATTTTGAGCTGTATGATCCCTGGGTAACAGAAAAAGTTACCATACGAGACCTGCTCTGCCACCGTGTTGGGTTAGGGACATTTAGTGGTGATGTCATCTGGTTTCAATCCAATAAAAACTCAGAAGAAATCGTCCGGCTGATCAAACATGTTCCACAGGATTTTGGCTTTCGCAATGGCTATGGGTATTCCAATCTGATGTTTATCACGGCCGGGGAAGTGATCAAGTCTGTCAGTGGGAAGTCATGGGATGCATACTTGAGAGATAAGATTTTTATCCCGCTGGATATGCAGCGGACCCGGACCAGCATCACGCAGCTTGATCAGATTGACAATGTCGCCACGCCGCACAAACCCATAGAAGGGAAAAATCAGCCCATTGAATGGGCCAATTGGGATGCACCCGGCGCGGCTGGTGGCATTCTTTCCAGTGTAAGCGATCTTGCAAAATGGATGAATCTGCAATTGAATAGTGGCAAATTGGGGGAGAAAGAAATTTTTTCAACTGACTCCCAGGACGAGTTCTGGCACCCACACAACAACAATCGCGTCAGTCGTTATGCTGCCAGTCAATATCCAGGCAGGCATTTTTCAGGCTATGGTCTGGGGTGGGGACTCAGTGATTATCGTGGGAAAAAGGTTTGTGCACATGGTGGTGGCTATGACGGCATGTATTCCCGGCTTACGCTGGTGCCAGAAGAGAATCTCGGCGTGGTGGTCCTAACCAACAGCATGAAGGGCATCAGCACCTGGATGACCTACCACATTTTGGATCAATACCTGAAAGCTACCGATGAAAAAGGTAGAAACTGGCGTGAATATGGCCTGGAACGCCAAAAACGTGGGGATGATTTTCGGGCCATGCGCGTCCAGAAACGGATTGACAAACGCGTACCCAATACCAAGGCTTCACTTGACCTGGTCCAATATGCAGGAACGTATTCTGCCCCGATCTATGGCGAGATTCAGGTTGAAGAAAAAGATGGACAGCTCCGGTTGATTTTCCCCACTGCCCCAGCCCTGAATGCCAGTCTCTCCCATTGGCACTATGACAGCTTCCGCATTGAGTGGGACAAAACCCCTGCCTGGTTTGACTTCGGGACCATCCAGTTTCAGCTAGACAACAATGGTGGGGTGCAGGGTGCACAATTTGATGTACCAAATGACGACATCTTTTTCGAAGAAGTAAAACTTTCCAAAAAACCGTAATATGTAAGTTTTCGGAAAGAACCCATTTTGCTTCGGGCTCAGGCTGGGCTTTCTTTGTTTCAAAGAGAAAGCGACATGTGTAGAATCTCTACCCTGCTAACCCTGGCTTCGCTTTTTTTGTATCAGTGGGCGTTGGGCCTGAATCCCTCCACAACTTATTTGCAATATCCAGACGAGATTGGTCTGGACCATGAAGCTATCCTGGTACGAACCGATGATGGCGCCATGCTCAATGCCTGGTACTTTCCCGGACAGCAAAACCATAATGGAGAGATGGTTCTTTTCAGTCATGATGGAGACGGCAATATGGCAAACTATCTCACACGGGTCGCGGCTCTGATTGAGCAAGGCTATGCAGTGGTGAGTTTTGACTACCGTGGTTATGGCCAGAGCAGTGGGTTTGACATTGATCCAACCATCTATGTCTATCCTGAATTTGAAACAGATCTTCAAACCATGATTCACCATTGTGAGCTGGTGTACAAACAGCCGTTACATCTATACGGCTGGGGCGTGGGTGCCGGACTGGCATTGGGGGTAGGATTCAATCATCCGGCTGTTCACAAAATTATTGCCGACACACCCTATCTGAGTTTTGAAGATTTAAAGAAGCGCCTGAAAGATGATCCCATCAAAAACCAAAGCGATTTCAAGAGTCAGCCGATCTATTCTGTTGCCGGAACACCAGGTAGCAATCTTGAACGCGTTTTGCTGATCGTAGGTGAAGAGGATCCGATCTTTAGTGTAAAAGACATGAAGAACATTCGTTCCAAGCAAAAAGATCTGGTAGAACCAGTTTATGTGGTCAAAAGAGCCACAGGTAAGGACAACTACCGGGTTGGTGGCAACAATTA
>JBCBZF010000892.1:0-3056 GCA_039815525.1 Bacteroidota bacterium
CCAACGGTATTGCGGATGATGGTCCAGGAAAATCTCTCAGCATACAATCTACAGTTTCGACAATGTGTCGCCGCTGGTGAGCCCCTCAATCCTGATGTGATTGACAAATGGCTTAAAGGAACCGGCACCATTATCCGGGACGGCTATGGCCAATCAGAAACAACTTGCCTGGCCTGCAACCTGCCCGGTGCAGCAGTCAAATATGGTTCGATGGGGAAGCCGACCTTTATGTATGATTTGGTCATCGCTGATGATAATGGCCATGAAGTGCAGGCGCTGGAAGAAGGACACATCTGCATCCGCATGGATGAAAAGCGTCCCAATGGTGTTTTTACAGAATATTTGGGTGATCCTGAACGCCGCAAAAAAGTCTTTCGGAATGGACTCTATTTTACTGGAGACAAAGCCTATAAAGACGAAGATGGCTTCATCTGGTTTGTAGGTCGAAATGATGATGTGATCAAAGCCTCAGACTACCGGATCGGGCCATTTGAGGTAGAAAGTGTCCTGATTGAGCATGATGCGGTGGTGGAAGCAGCCGTCGTGGCCAGTCCGCATGAGCTAAGAGGCTACGCCGTGAAAGCTTTTGTGGTGCTGGCAGATGGGATCAATGGGAATAAAGAGCTGGCCGAAGAACTATTTGCTTTCTCCGAGAAAAACCTGGCCGTTTTTAAAATCCCGCGCATCATCGAGTTCATAGAAGCCTTTCCCAAAACCATCAGCGGAAAAATTCGCCGGGTCGAGTTGCGCATGCAGGAGGGCACAGACAAGGTGAATCAGGTGAAAAAAGAAATGGAGTTTTACCACCAAAAATATTAAGTCATGCAAGCCCTCAGTTACGCCTCCGGTACCAGCAATGAGCCACTGTTGGGCATGACCATCGGAGATACATTTGATGAGATCGTCGCGCGCTTTCCGGAAAGAGAAGCCCTCATTGTTCATCATCAGGATATCCGCTGGACGTATCAGCAGCTTCACGACGCTGTTATTCAATGTGCCAAAGCTTTGCTTGCAGTCGGCATCGCCAAAGGGGATCGGGTTGGGATCTGGTCTCCCAATCGCTATGAATGGACCGTGGCACAGTTTGCCACGGCCAAGGTCGGGGCCATTCTGGTCAACATCAATCCATCTTATCGGCTGCATGAACTGGAATATGCCCTGGCGCAGTCTGGTTGTAGCATGATCATTCTGGCTCACCAGTTCAAGACGTCTGCTTATACCGATATGATCTATGAACTGGCCCCGGAGCTCAATCATTGTGAAGCGGGTACTTTGCAATCCAAAAAATTACCCGCGCTGAGAACCGTGGTTCGCCTGCATGATGAAGTGCGAGATGGCTCCTGGACCTGGGCTGCATTCATGGAAAAGGCTGAAGAAAGTTCTTCCGAAGCCGTAGAAGCGCGCCAGGCAGAATTACATTTTGATGAACCCATCAATATTCAGTACACCAGCGGGACCACTGGTTATCCCAAAGGTGCCACCCTCAGTCATCACAACATCCTGAACAATGGCTATTTCGTGGCTCGTTGTATGAATTTTTCGGAGAATGATCGCCTGATCATTCCAGTGCCTCTGTATCACTGTTTTGGGATGGTAATGGGCAACCTTGGCTGTGTGACACATGGTGCCTGTATGATTTATCCCTGTGAAGGATTCGAGCCGGAGGCAGTGCTGAAAGCGGTTTCGCAGGAAAAAGCGACGGCAGTTTATGGCGTTCCGACCATGTTCATCGCAGAGCTGGAACATCCGGATTTTTCATCCTTTGATCTCGGTAGCCTTCGCACTGGAATTATGGCAGGTTCTCCCTGTCCGATTGAGGTAATGAAAAAGGTTCAAACCCTGATGAATATGTCGGAGGTACAGGTTGCCTACGGCATGACTGAAACCAGTCCGGTCAGTACGCAAACCAGGATTGGGGCGCCCTTGCAAAAGCAGGTGAGTACAGTCGGACAAATCCATCCGCATCTGGAAGTCAAGATCGTCGATCAGGAAAATGGCAGAGTGGTTCCAATCGGTACGCCGGGTGAATTATGTACCCGCGGCTACAGCGTCATGCTGGGCTATTGGAACAATCCCGAGCAAACAGCTACCGCCATTGATGCCGCCCGCTGGATGCATACTGGTGATCTGGCGACGATGGATGAAGATGGCTATGTCAACATCGTCGGACGCATCAAAGACATGGTGATTCGGGGAGGAGAAAACATTTATCCCCGGGAAATTGAGGAGTTTCTATATAGCCATCCTAAAATCAGTGATGTACAGGTCATTGGTGTACCGGATCAGAAATACGGGGAAGAAGTGATGGCCTGGGTCAAGTTGAAGGAAGGCGAAACCGCAACTGCAGACGAAATCAAAGCTTTTTGCGATGGCAAAATCACCCACTTCAAGATTCCACGCTATTATAAATTCACAGATGACTTTCCCATGACGGTGACTGGCAAAATCCGTAAGATAGAAATGCGGCAGATAAGCATTCAAGAGCTTGGTCTGGAAAAAGAAGAAGCCGAATCGGCTTGATCCAGAATCGCTTTCAAAATCTTGAATGTGTTGATGTAGGCGAAGGCAAAGACTACATCCGGGAAGATCATCCCCATGAGATTGGACGAGTCATTGATGAGTGGGTGGGGTGCATTTTTCGTAGATCAGAAACCGAAGGCTGAATTGACGTTCGTGCAAAGGGATCCGCCCAAAGTGGATCCCAAAAACCGTTCCCAATCTAATATGTATACCATGATCAAAAAGGTCTTTTATCTTGTAAAGATGCATTTAGCTTTTGGCACGAAACGTCTTCCTGGGTGTCAAAATTCCTGAACAGGAATCCGTTTCTTCCTGGTGCAGACACACAGTTCACCTTTACAATTGGAATGAATGAAAAAACGATACCTGGTCCTACTTAGTTAGCTTCCGCTACGTCTTTGCCTCTGAAGAGTATCCAGAATCCGTCTGTTCGCAGTTCAATGACATTTTTGGCTTCTTCATCAGTGGGCCGGGCATTAATGGTCCCTACTCCAACGGGGCCATAAACATTGCCGAAGTCCCGAGATCGGAAGAGC
>JBCBZF010000687.1:0-4008 GCA_039815525.1 Bacteroidota bacterium
CGACTTCCTCAGCAATCAAAGGATTGGATAAAACCGGGTTACGCTCGGTATCCTCCGGATCCATTGCAGCCAGGAACTCATCAGTCAGATAATTGAGGCCACTGACGCGACCACCAACGGTCATTTCAAAAGAGAAATCCTGACTTTCCAGCCCATCATCATCCAGATAAGGAATGGCAAAAATGATTTCTGGTCCCATTTCCTGATAGAAAATGTTGTTGTAATCATCTTCCAACGCATATTCACCAGAAGCAATGATGTCTTCGAGAATACCCTCTGCTTCACTGTAATTTTGCTGCCACAATAAAGCTTTTGCCAAAAGTGCATTCGCAGCACCAGAAGTTGCACGGCCATCGGCGATGTCGCCCACGGCAGGAAGAGCCGCACTGGCAAAACGCAGATCTTCTACGATGAAATTGAGTACTGCATCCTTGCTGTCCCGGTCAAAAAACTCCGTATCAGTCTGAATGATGGTTTGATTCAGAATCGGAATGTCTCCATAGGCCCGCATCAGGTTGAAGTGTGCCAAAGCCCGGGTAAATCGTGCTTCGGCTTCAAATTGTGTACGCAGATTGGTGGCTTCGACGACTTCCAGGTTTTCGATCACCCGGTTGGCCCGGAAAATGACATTGTAGTTATCCGCCCAGTACGACTGGACCACCTGATTGGTTGGCTGAACTGCCAGATTCTGGAATTCAGCCCAGTCGCCTTCGCTGGAACGCGTACGGGTATTGTCGGATCGCATTTCAGTCAGGGCAAATTCGCGTTGTGGAACCGCCTGCAGCCCATCATAGATTGCGACCACCCCGCCTTCTACCTCATCTGCATTTTGGTAAAAGCCGTTTTCACCAATGGCAGAGAGAGGCGCCAGATTGAGTTGTTCTTCACATCCCCAGATGGCCGTAAGAACCATCAGAGAGAGTATCTGTATTTTGATTGATTTCATTGTTTCAGATAAAGTAGGTGTCAACATGAATTAAAAGCCCAGGTTGATCCCGGCTGAAATGGTACGGAAAATCGGAGCCGGTCCGCGCTGATAACCAAAGGTCAGCGGATTCCCCAATCCCTGGTCAATTCCTTCTGGATTGAAGCCTTCATAGCCATCTGCCATCAGGTAGAGGAGGTTTTGGGCACCTACATAGACGCGGAGCTTTTGGATTTTTACTTTATCGAGAATATTGTTTGGAATGCTGTAGCCCAGATTAAAGTTTCTCAGCGCGATATAGGAAGCATCCTGAATGTCATCGGTCGTAAAGATCCGCTGCACAACTTTGTCTCCATCAGGAAACTCAGAGTTGAAATCCTGGCTGCTGGAGAATTCCTGCTTGATATACTGAGATGAGATGTTGCGGATTTCTGCACCATGAGAGCCCTGGAACATGAAGCTCAGGTCAAATTGCTTGAAGGTGAAACTGTTATTCACACTCCAGATCAGGTCAGGGTAAGGAGAACCCAGCAGGGTACGGTCATCCGTGTCAATCAAACCATCACCATTGAGGTCTTTTACATAAATGTCCTGGCTCTGTCCATTGATGGGATAGAAAGGGTCATTGATGTACTGGAGATCGATTTCTTTTTCAACGACATAGCCATAATAGGAAGAGATTGGATAACCTTCCAGGGCGATCCATTCCGCAGGGCGTTTGTCATCAACAATGCTGATCAGTCCACTGGCACCTGCAAAATCAACCAGGGTATTTTTATTATGCGTCAGGATGACGGAAGTGGTCCATTTCAGATCACGGTTGCTGATGTTGCGGGAGGTGAATTCCAGTTCAAATCCACGGTTTTCTACTTGTCCCTGGTTGACCAGTGCTTCCTGGAAACCAGTTACCGATGGGATCGGCAAATCCAGCAGGAGGTCTACACTGTTACGGATGTAGTAATCAAAAGAGAGACCTAAGCGACCATTCAGAACCGCAACGTCCAGACCGATATTGGTTTCCAACAGACGCTCCCAACGGAGATCTGAGTTGGAGATATTCACAGGATTAAAGCCATTGCCCAGGCCACCCAGAGCCGTTCCGACTGGTTCGATCAGACCGATGTGGTCATATGGCCCGATTCCGGCGTTACTACCGGTAATGCCGTAGCTGGCCCGCAGCTTCAGATCGTAGATGAATGAATTGTTTTGCAAGAAACTTTCCTGCGAAATCCGCCAGCCAGCAGAAATTGCCGGGAAGAATCCGTATTTGTTATCAGGGCCAAACTTCGAGCTGCCATCCCAACGAGCACTCACTGAAAGCAGATATTTGTTATCGAAAGAGTAGTTGACCCGTGAAAGGAAAGAAACAAGGCTTTCCTGTGTCTGGATGCTACCACCCAGCGTAACATTTGCATTGGGGATGGTCTGAATCAGGTCATTGGTAAAACCAGCGGCTTCGAGTTCGCTGAATTCACGGTCCCATTGCTCATAGGCAAAGCCTCCGACCGCAGTTACAGCATGCTTGCCAAAATTCCGGTCGAAATTCAGTGTGCTTTCCATGACCGGGTGGAATTGTGTAGCCGTGGTACGGATAGACTCTGAATCTGCGGCACCATTCCGAGAGGCCAGGACACCTGCCCAACGGGTGTTGCGGGTGTAGCGGAAATCGCCGCCGACAGTTTGACGGAATTTCAAGCCTTTGGCAAGTTTGATGTCCATATAGGCATTGACAAACACCTTGGTCTGAAACTTCCGGCGGTCACGTTCCAACACCTTGGCCAGTGCACTCTGGTTGGACGTACCACTGATATCAGTGCCACCACTTTCCAGCGGAATGTTGTTGTCTAAGTCGTAATCATCGAACATGCGCTCCATGGCATAATCGCCAATCTGGGCATCTTCCCAGCGTCCATTTTCCCGCAGGCGGTTGACGTATTGGATATTGTCTTCGTCCAGATAGAGCGGCAACCATGCGTGCTGGCGTACTGCATCATGGATGCCAATTGGAAAACGACGCTGCTCAGTATGAGAAGGATTGAGGACAATGCCGAATTTTACCCGGTCATTGACCCGGGTGTCGAGATTCAGACGGAAGTTGATCTTTTGGTAGTTATCGGTCAACAATACGCCTTCATCATCCAGATAGCTCAATGCTGCACGGAACTTGGTGTTTCTGGTTCCACCACGCGCCGAAACAGAGTGGTTTTGAATCATACCACCGTCCATCATCACGTCCTGCCAGTCTGTAAAGGTACCCAGGCGTTCAACGTAGGTCAGTCGCTCTGTCAGCTCTCCGTCATTGTTGTTTCTGGTAAATTGCAACCAGTCATCGACAGATGTTAATACATCATTCTGGGGTACTGATTTGTATCCTACAAAAGCATTATAGGAGAACTGTGTTGGGCCTTCTGCCCCTTTCTTGGTGGTGATCAAAATGATCCCGTTGGCCCCTCTGGAACCATACAAAGCGGATGAAGCCGCATCCTTCAACACCTGAACCGACTCTACATCATTCATATCGAGGCTGGCGAGGAAGTCTGCATCAGTACCAACCGAAATTCCATCAACCACAATCAGAGGATTGGAATCAAAAGAAATAGAGCCTTGGCCCCGTATCCGAATCACGGGCGCTTCACCTGCCGCCGGATTGGTAGACTGAATATTGACACCTGCAACCTGGCCAACCAATGCATCATCTACCCTGGAAATGGGAATCTGATCCAGCTGTTCATTCTTAACACTCGCCACAGAGCCCGTGATGTTGCCTTTCTTTTGAGTACCATAGGCAACCACGACTACTTCATCCAGATTGGCGTAATCTGTTGGAAGCACAACAGAGATATTCTTTTGATTGCCTACGTTTATTTCCTGTGTACGATGGCTGTAATAGCGCACCACCAGAATATCACTTGACTTCGCTTCAATTTTGAATCCGCCCCGGTCATCCGTCAAGGTTCCGGTTGCTGTTCCTTTGATAATCACACTAGCACCTGAGAGCGGTGTGTTCTTTTCAGAGGATACGACAGTGCCTGAAACCATTTGGGCCAGGGCACCAGGAATTGCCACTAGAAGACAACACCAAC
>JBCBZF010000152.1:0-9070 GCA_039815525.1 Bacteroidota bacterium
GTGCTTTTGACATGAAAAAGCCCAGCATTTCCCACCATTTGGATCTGTTGAAACGGGCGGATCTGGTCGCTTCCCAAAAACGAGGACAATTTGTGGTGTATACCATCAATACCACCGTTTTGGACGACGTTCTGAGCTGGATTTTCTCTCTCAAGCAATCTCACCCTTTAACCGATCCTGGTCATGAAACTCTCTGAATGGTTATTTCGCAACTGGCTTGCATTCGCGATTCTGCTGATTCCGATTGCCCTCCTGCTCTACCTTTGGCCTGAGATTCCGGATCATGTGCCCGCGCATTGGAATGCGGCTGGGGAGATTGATGACTTTGGAAGTAAATACTCTCTCTTTCTCATGCCCGGTTTAGGTATGCTGGCCATCTTGATCGTGTTGATATTTGTGTATTGGGACCCGCGCAATTCTATGGAAAAGTATCAGCACGTTCTGCAGAATATGATGGTCATCATCGCACTGTTCATGAGTATCATGTCTATGTCCATTAGTCTGTATGCTGCCAATTATGAGATCGATGTGATGCAAATCATCTTCTATGCGGTCCTCGGTCTCAATCTGTTTCTTGGCAACCTCTTTGGCAAACTAAAGCCCAATTATTTTGTCGGGATTCGTACGCCCTGGACAATGGAGAGTGATTCGGTTTGGCACAAAACGCACCGTTTTTCTGGTAAAGTCTGGGTCGCCGCCTCATTGATCATGATGCTGATTCTGCCGGTCTTTCCCATCAATATTTTCATTGTTCTGTTCTTCGGCTATCTATCGGTCCTTGTCATTTTGCCAGTCATCTTTTCATGGCAACAGTTTCAGCAGGAAAAAGCATCGGCTTGACCAAAGAAGGGAAATCTGTAATTTGCATCAATACATTTGGTATTGATGCTTATGATACGCGGCTTGTTTAGCGTCTTCCTCGTTTCCGTAGTGTTTGCTGGCTCAGCCCAAACTTTCCGGAACGCCAATGCAGATAAGGGGATTTTACATGCTTATGGAAACAATCCCTTTGGTGGTGGGGTGAGCTTCGTTGATTTTGACCAGGATGGCTGGGATGACATCAGCCTGGCCAGCGATCAAAACCAGCCGCTAACATTCTTACGCAACCAAAATGGTTTGTTTTTCAATAAGGTCATGCTCAGCGGCGTGAATGAAACCCAGCAATCCACGCAGATCATTTGGGTAGATTACGACAACGATGGAGATCTGGATCTCTACGTCGCCAATGCCAATTCGGCTTCTCGTCTTTACCGAAATGAAGGCAATCTGCAATTCACAGATGTCACTTATTTATCATGGCTACCACTCACTCCCATGCCGACTTATGCTGTCTGTTGGGGCGATTATGATCGGGATGGATGGCTGGATTTATACGTTACCAATCGCGTAACCTCTCAATATCCTTTTTCCAACTATCTCTACCGCAACAAAGGAAATGGCAGTTTTGAAAATGTCACCCTGCAAGCAGGCGTAGCCGACTCAGCAAAAGCACCTTTGGCAGTTTGTTTCACTGATATCAATGGTGATCTGTATCCAGACATTTACATTGCGCAGGATAAATTCTACGGCAATACCCTGCTGCGAAACAATGGTGATGGTACCTTTACCGACATCAGCCAAAGCAGCAATACCGATGTCCAGATGGACGGAATGGGCATTGCCAATGGCGACTTTGACAATGATGGCGACCTCGATTTCTACGTATCCAACAGCCCTCCTGGCAATAAGCTGTTTGTCAACAATGGAGACGAGACCTTTATGGAAAAGGCGGATGCAGTTGGCGTAGGATTCTACGGTACAGGCTGGGGCACAAATTTTCTGGACTTTGACAATGATCGGGATTTGGATCTGTATGCCTCTGGCCTATGGTTTTCAGCAACGGCTCAACCGCCCAGTACCTTTTTTGTCAATAAAGGAGATGGCACATTTACCTCACCGCTTAATGTCGGATTTCAGGGAGACACAGCACGTAGCTATGGCAATGCAATTGGCGACATCAACAATGATGGTTTCCCCGATATCATGGTCAACAATTTAGGGCAACCAGGCTCGATTCTCTGGCAAAACAGTGGCAATGCGTCGCATTGGCTGAAGGTCAGGTTAACAGGCCAACAGAGCAATCGGCAAGGGGTAGGAAGTTGGATCAGTTGCTGGCAAAATGGGGAAAAGCAAGTTCGTTTCACCCAATGTGGGATCAGTTATATGGGACAAAACAGCCGTTCCGAATTCTTCGGACTGGCCAATAATTCCGCGATTGATTCTGTGGTGGTTCATTGGCCCAGTGGTCGACGGACAAGTGTCCTGCAACCTGCAGCAGATCAGGAGCTGCTGATCGCAGAAAGCACTCTACAGACCAGCGCAGAGGCACTTTTAGCCCCTCTTCCTGTACAAATCATCCAAACATTTAACCAACTTCACATTCAAGTATCCCCGCACGCCCAGCTCAGCCTCCTCAATTGGTTAGGGCAGGAAGTTTTGGTTCAGGAGACAACAGAATCACACACGCATCTTGACATATCCGCCCTTCCAGCCGGTTATTATCTTTTGTCGGTTAGAAAAAATCAGCGGCTGGCTCATCATTCATTCTTTATTCCCTGACTTCATGGTGATCATCAACGGCTCCTTGCAGGAAATTGGCACCCCTGACCAGGCCATCCTCAACCGTGCCTTCAAATACGGCGACAGCATATTTGAAAGCATTCGGATTTATCAGGGCAGAATTTTATTTCTCGAAGATCATTTTGATCGCCTGCTACGGGGGATGCGGATGTTGAAGATGCGTTTTGATGAAACGGAGTTTCTCGATCAGCTGAGGCAGGCTTTCACCGAATTGATGGAGGCCAAGGACATTGACCAGCATGGTTACCTCCGGGTTCAGGTCTACCGGGCGGGGCTGGGTGCATATCGTCCGATGGACAATCAGCCACATTATCTGCTGGAAGCATACTCCCTCAAACAGGATCTTTTTCAAGAACAAGCACCCATCAAGCTCGCGACTTATCGCGAATTGTCTCTTCAATACGACAAGCTTTCTCCTCTCAAAACCGGCAATTCTCTTCCCTACGTATTGGCGCGTATTCATGCACAGGAAATGGGAATGGATGATGCAGTACTATTCTGTGATGGCTATGTATCAGAAACCGCAGGAGCCAATTTGTTTATCGTACGACAGAAAAAGATTTTTACGCCTCCCTTGCGCTCCGCCTGCCTGGATGGCGTCATGCGGAAACACATCCTTCAGCTTTGCAAGCAGATCAAAATTCCGCTTACCGAAAAGAAACTAAAACTGAAAGATCTTCTACAGGCAGACGAACTATTCCTCACCAATTCTCTTCGGGGTATCATGGCAGTAAATCAGCTGGAAGATCACCTTTTAGGGGGAATTAAGCAGCCAATGACAAATTTTTTACAAAATTGTTTGCGGCAATACATTGAAGCAGGTAGGGAAAGCGCTTTTCAAAGCTAATCGAAAAGTCTCCAACAAAGATGTAATAAATCGCCACGAATCACGGCTTTCTTTCGTCTTAAAAAGAAACATCAGAAAAGCATCAGCATGGTATCGTCTATGATGTTGATTGGAAGCAGTGAAGCCCTTGAGGCTAAAATCTTTGTTTTTGGCCAAATAGAAAGGGTAAGTCCTGCACAAAAGCAAACAAAGCTTCGAGCAAAGAAATTTCCTTCAACATAAATTATACTTTAAAAAATTTCCTTTCACCAGCTTAGGTTTCATGCAGAATTGTCATAGTTTTAGTACTTTTACGGAAAGCAGAAGTATCTATGGGAAAAAAATCAAAGCGGAGATTTGACGGAATCGTGTACTCTACCGATCCGGATTTTCATGATAATGAGGAAAGCTTTGATGCGCAAGAAACCCTACCACCCCGTCAGCAAACGCTCAAGATTCATGTCGATCGTTTGAAGGGGAATAAAAAAGCCACCCGCATCGAAAACTTTATTGGGACGGAGACTGACCTGAAGGATTTGGGAAAAGAACTGAAACAGTTGTGTGGTTGTGGTGGTACGGTCAAAGAAGGCAAAATTATTCTGCAAGGTGATTTTAGAGAAAAGGTGATCAACGCATTAGAAGGAAAAGGCTATAAATACAAGCGCGTTGGCGGCTAACGGCCGGTACATGAACATATCTACACTACGAATTCTATGAAATCGCTACTTTCTTTTGCCTGGAAAAGCGTCCTGGCAATTTCGCTCTTCCTCCTACCCCATTTTGCACAGGCACAGCTCACTGTCAACGGTGTTTCTGCATTTGAGCAGTACGTGCAAAACCTACAGGGTCCAGGTGTCATCATTAGCAACATCAACATTGAGTGTGATACACTTTCACCTGCCATGGGTGGGTTTGATGCCACCAATACCACCATTGGACTGGACTCAGGCTTACTGCTGACTTCCGGGAGCATTCTTGGCGCACCGGTTAATGGTCCTACAGGGACCAATAACTTTGCGCCAGGTGATCCACTTCTGACAGCGATTGGAACCGGGCAGTCCAATGATGCCTGTGCGGTGGAGTTTGATGTGATCCCTTCTTGTGATACGCTCAGAATTCGCTATGTTTTTGCTTCACACGAGTATCCTACTTTTGTTGGGCAGTTTGATGACATCATGGGGATTTTTGTGACGGGCCCTGGTTATACCCCTAATACCAATGTAGCACTCATTCCGGGTACGACGCAGGCGGTTTCGATCAACAACGTCAATGCGACCACCAATTCTCAATATTTCGTTGACAATCAAACAACTACCATCCAAACAGAATATAATGGTCTGACCACGGTTCTCGAGGCGGTTATTCCAGTACAGGCCTGTGTTACTTATACCATTCGGATATCCGTATCAGATGAACAGGATTTCACGCTGGACTCAGGTGTATTTGTGGAAGCTTTCTCTTGCGAAAACCTTGTACCAGGTGTTGTGATCAGAAATACAGTCAATGCAAACAGTCCGGTAGGAGTAGAAGAATGTGTAGATGCGATTGCGACTTTTTTCAATTTGGGTGATACCAGTGTGGCACTGCCAATTAACTTCACGCTCGGGGGAACTGCTACCTTAGGGGCAGATTATAACTTCCCCGCCACGGTTACGGTCCCTGCTGGTGAGGATTCAATTAATGTCCTGATTCCGATTCTGCCAGATAATGTAGTTGAAGGTTCAGAATCAGTCATTATCAGGGTGGTTCCAACCAATGGTTGTGCATCATTCCCTGACTCAGCCACCTTGACCATTCTTGACCCATTCGAAGTAGATGCTGGCCCGGATCGCACCATTTGCTCAGGAGAGACCTCTACTTTGGGCACTACCCCAGATCCAGATGTTGCCTACTCCTGGCAAAGTGGTTTTGGCTTACAAGGTAATCTGAATTCCCTGAATCCATTTGTCAATGTAACCACTGTCACCCCACTCACTTTCTCATATATCGTCACCGCCACAGACTTAATCAATGGATGTGTAGACATGGATACCGTCGTGGTCAATATCAAACCACTACCCGCGGCAGATTTTGGCATTGACCCTGACGTGTGTGTAAATGATTTAACCACCATTGTCTTTACACAGGTTCAGGTAGCAGGAGCCGTCTATCAGTGGGACTTCGATGGTGCATCTACGATTAACGGTAGTGGACCTGGTCCTTATCAGGTTGCCTGGAATACACCCGGTACCAAGACTGTGACCATGTCTCTTCTGGATGGCACCTGTCCATCAGATACCATCATCAAAACCATTCTTGTCAACCCCATTCCAACCTCAAGCTTTCTCGCCACCAGTCCGGTTTGTGAGGGGCAACCGGCCCAGGTGAATTATACCGGATCTGCCAGTATGGGTGCAACCTACATCTGGGATTTCGACGGAGGCGTTGGTGGCAGTGGACAAGGACCCTTTGGGGTGGTGTGGAATTCACCTGGCACCAAGGACATTACCCTGACGGTTGAAGAGTTTGGCTGTGTCAGTCCGCAAACCACGACCAGCGTCGTGGTCAATCAGGTACCAACCTCTGACTTTAGTTTGACGGATAGCATTTGTGCAGAAGACAATACGCAGATCGTTTATACTGGCAATGGATTGGCCAATGCTTCCTATGCCTGGAGTTTCGATGGCGGACAGATTATCAGTGGTTCTGGTGTTGGTCCCTATGTTGTGAATTGGTTGACAGCCGGGACGAAAACGGTTTGTTTACAAGTTGAAGAAAATGGTTGTATCTCGACGCTTAGTTGTGAAACCATCACAATATTGGAGATTCCCGAAGCAGAGATTGCCCCGGTAGCAGATCAGTGCTTTGGTGGAAACAGCTTTCTCTTCACCAATATCGGAGACCCAGACGTTGATGATTGCACCTGGATTTTCGGACCAGATGCCAACCCACCCGTTTTCACGGGTTGTACGCCTCCGGCAGTCAGTTACCTGAATCCCGGTGTCAAAACGGTTTCACTGATCGTCGCCAGAGATGGCTGTATCAGTGATAGCGCACAGATTACATTTGAGGTTATTCCAGAGCCAAGTGCCAACTTCTCTGCTTCAACTGGCGCGACTTGCCAGGATACTTGTGTAACCTTTACCTACACCGGCATGAGCCAGGGACCACAACAAACCTTTATGTGGGACTTCGGCCCGGGTGCGATACCAGCGACTTCGACCCAGCCCAATCCGGGCTGTATCCCTTACGCCACAGGTGGCACCAAGACGGTTACGTTGACGGTTGACTACCGCGGTTGTACGGTCAGTTCCACCCAGGATGTAAACATCCATCCCGGTCCGGTGGTTTCGGCCGGTGCGGATGTGGAATTCTGTGAAGGGGATGGCGGGGCCCAAATCGATGCTTCGGTCTCTGGTGGCACCCAGCCCTACTTCTATTCCTGGTGGTGCGATGATCCGCCCAACTGTGGCTTGAGTTCCGATGTGATTGAAGATCCGGTTGCCAATCCCAATGTGTCTTCTCCCACCGAAGAAGTGGTCTACTACTTCCAGGTAACCGATGTCAATGGCTGTGTGTCCAATGTTGATTCGGTCGTGGTTACGGTCAAAGCCAAACCCAAAATGGATGCCGGACCCGATGTCTTCATCTGTGAAGAAGGACCGGGTGAGTTCATCACCGGTGGATTGGCCGCCAACAATGCTGCGCCATTGCCCATTGACTATAGCTGGACCCCATCCACTGGATTGAATGATGCCAGCGTGCCCAATCCTTTTGCCCGGCCCGATACCACCACGATTTATACCCTGATTGGCACCTCTGCCAATGGTTGTAGCTCCGAAGTAACTACTTTGGATACCCTCAGCACCGTTACGGTGCATGTCAATCCATTGCCGATTGCCGATGCAGGCGCCGATACAGCCATCTGTCTCAATGAGGCGGTACAGCTGCAGGGCTTTGCCTCCGGGGCTGGCCCCACTTACAGCTATACCTGGACCCCGGCCTTGCCCGGGACCATTGATGATCCCAATTCACCCTCTCCCAATGTTTCCCCTGGCTTCACCACGACCTTCTTCCTGGTCGTTACCTCCAATGGGTGTGATAGTGATGCTGATGCGGTTGAGGTGATCGTCGATACCAAACCAACCATTTCTCCCGGTAGTGATGAAACTATCTGCCTGCGGGAAGAAGTGCAGTTGGACGGCTCTGCCGCCGGCGATCCCAATGCGACCATCTACAATTATGAGTGGACCCCAAGTCTGGGGCTGAGTGATCCGAGTGTGGCCAAGCCATTGGCTTCGCCAGGCACAACCACGACCTATAGTGTCACTGCGACCTCCGAACATGGCTGTGGCTCAGATGCCGCCCAGATCACGGTTACGGTTGAGCCAACGGCTGAGGTCCGGGCCCTGAGTGTGGATACTCTCATTTGTGAGGGAACCGAAATTCAGCTCAGCGCTGAACACAGTTTCACCACCCCGGTGGGTTCACCAGTGGTCTACGAATGGCGTCCACAGAATGGCTCGGTAACGTCCAGTCCGTTCCTGCCGGATGTGAACATTCGTCCATCCACCACCACCCTCTACATCGTGGAAGCCAGTGTCTCTGGTGATTGCCCGACCTATGATAGTGTGCTGGTAACCGTTTCACCCAAAGTAGATGCAGACTTGGTTTCTGATACCTCCAGAATCTGTGAAGGGCTCAGCGTGCAGTTGAGCGCCTCGGGCGGACTCGGCGCCGCCGAATACATCTGGAGCCCAACGATGGGCCTCAGCGATTCGATCATTGCCAATCCAACTGCCACGCCAACGACCTCCACTACCTATCAGGTGATCATCAAGGAAGGGGCTTGTTCGGATACGGCCAGTGTGGCCATTGATGTCAATGATGCACCGGAGGTGGATTATCTCTTCAGCCAGAACAGTGGGTGTGAGGGATTGGAAGTGAGTTTCCTGGAGAACACATCCAATGCGACCAGCTTCCGCTGGGACTTTGGAGATGGTTCAGCGGTGAACAATGAAGCCAATCCAACTTACATCTACGATCTGCCGGGTGAGTATGCAGTCAGCCTGACCGCCGTGGGTCCAGGTGGATGTGAATCCACCATCACCAAGACCAGTGTGGCCGTTTCGGCCAGTGGTGCGGCCCTGTTTACTTCTGCCCCCACTGCAGACCTAGAACTGCCACTGCCGGATGCACGGATCCAATTCACCGATCAGTCAGACAATGCCATCAATTGGTTGTGGGACTTCGGAGACGGAACCACCTCGGGTGAGGCCAATCCGATTCACACTTACACCCAAGCGGGCAATTATATGGTTACCCTGACGGTAACCGATGTCAACGGCTGTGTGAGCACCTTCATCCTCGGGCCATACAATGTCTTTGCGCCCGATCTGATGATCCCCAATGTCTTCAGCCCGAATGAAGATGGCATCAATGATGCCTGGCAGGTGCAGTATGACGGAACGGAAGTCTTCCGCGTAGAGATCTTTGACCGTTGGGGACGCAGTTTCTTCGCCGCGGATGCTGTCTCAGAAGCATGGAGAGGGACCGACCCCGAAGGCAATGCCGCGGTCTCTGGCGTCTACTTCTACTCCCTCATGATTGGTGAGAAAAATTACAAAGGCAATATTACGCTGGTCA
>JBCBZF010000176.1:0-8652 GCA_039815525.1 Bacteroidota bacterium
CAATCAGAGAAAGACCATTTTCTGTTAACTCCCATGTAATGGCTTCCTCGCTCCCCAGGAAGCTGACCTTCTCAATGGTCTTTCTCTGATTGCCCCTGCGCAAGAAATTGATGATATGGCAACGGTTGTCAAAATCACCATATCTCAGTAAAGATGGTCATTGACGCGCATCAGCATTTCTGGCAGTATGATGCTGTCAGGCATGGTTGGATAGACGATGAAATGGCGGTGATCAGGAGGGATTTTGGTCCTGGTGAACTCAGCGAACTATATGCTGAGAATGAAGTGGATGGCTGCGTCGCAGTTCAAGCCGACCAAACTGAAGCAGAAACCAATTTTTTGCTTGATCTCGCCAATCAGCATGCGTTTGTCAAAGGAATCGTGGGTTGGGTAGATCTCCGGCAAAAAAATGTAGAGACGGTCCTGGGTCATTATCGGCAATTTCCGCAAATCAAAGGCTGGCGTCATGTCGTTCAAGCTGAACCAGACCATAACTTTCTCCTACGGCCAGATTTTCTGCGAGGTATCTCCAGTTTGGAAACGTATGGCTATACCTATGATATTCTGGTTTTTCCACACCAATTGGGTGCCGTGCTTGAATTGGTCAGGCGTTTCCCGAACCAAGCATTTGTCATTGATCATCTCGCCAAGCCCTACATCAAAGACGGATTTTATGATGGTTGGGCAAGGCTGATGAAAGCCATTGCCAGCTATAAGAACGTCTTCTGCAAACTGTCAGGTATGGTCACAGAAGCGGATTATCAGACATGGACGGTAGAAGAAATACGGCCCTACGCTGATCTGGTCCTGGAAAGTTTTGGTCCCCAACGGATCCTCTATGGCTCCGACTGGCCGGTTTGCCTGGTAGCGGGAACCTACAGCAAAGTAAAGTCTTTAGCCATGACATTGATCGGAGAACTCAGTGAAAGCGAGCAAGCGGCCATTATGGGAGAGAATGCCATATCATTTTACACGCTTTAACCAGAGGAAAATGAATTTAGGACTACAAGATAAAATTGTGGTGGTAACCGGAGCTGCTGGATTAGCAGGTAGCATTGGGGCCACCATCGTTCAGTCTCTCGCTGATGAAGGGGCCATTCCGGTGATCATTTGCCGGAGTGAAAGGGGCGTCGGCTATGCGAAAGCTTTACAAGAGAAAGGGATTGATTCCATCTTTCTCAAAGTCGATTTGGCCGATCCTGACCAAATTGAAGCTGCGGTAGCAAAAATTGGTGAAAAATATGGTCGCATCGATGCCTTGATCAACAATGTCGGGGTGAATGATGGCGCAGGACTGGATGCGCCCATTGAGGCCTTCATGAAATCGCTGCAGGTCAATCTGGTGAGCTTCTTTGCCATGACAAAATACTGTCTGCCCTATCTAAAAGCATCAAAAGGCAATATCCTCAACATTGGCTCCAAAGTCGCTCTGACCGGACAAGGCGGGACTTCTGGCTATGCGGCCGCCAAAGGCGGGGTCCTCGGCCTCACCCGTGAGTGGGCAGTAGATTTGATTGGTGATGGCATCCGTTCCAATGCCATTATCATTGCTGAAAGCTGGACCCCAGCATACAAAGAATGGATCGACACCCTGGAAAATGGTGCCGAAAAGCTCGAATCTATTGTCAGCAAAATCCCACTGGAAAACCGGATGACTAGGCCGCAGGAAATTGCAGATGTTTGTCTGTTTACCATATCGGAACGCTCGTCCCATACGACTGGTCAGTATATCACGGTGGATGGTGGCTACGTACATCTCGACCGGGCATTGTTGACTGAATAATTTTATCTGAATATCTCTCCAACGGAAAGACACACTACATCTTAAAACTCGCTGCCAGATGGAAGCTTTGAAAAAAATCCCTGTGGTCCGGAAAGAACTGCTCTTTCCTTTCATCATGATCACCTCCCTCTTTGCTCTTTGGGGCATCGCCAATGACCTGACCAATCCCATGGTTTCGGCCTTTAAAAAAGTGATGCCGGAGCTCACCAATGTCCAGGCTTCATTGGTTCAGTTTGCCTTCTACTTTGGCTATTTCTTCATGGCTCTGCCGGCCGCACTCTTTATCCGACGATTCAGCTATAAATCTGGTATTTTGGTGGGATTGACCCTCTACGCCATCGGTGCATTCCTTTTTTATCCTGCCGCTGCTTTTGAGGAGTATAATTACTTTCTCATTTCCCTCTGGGTGATTACCTGCGGTTTGGCCTTTCTGGAAACTACCTCTAATCCATTGGTACTGGCATTGGGAGATGCAGAGACAGCCACCCGGAGACTCAATCTGGCCCAGGCCTTCAATCCCATGGGATCCCTGACCGGCATGATCATCGCCCAATTGTTAGTGATCCAGGCGCTTCGATCCGATGATTATACGGCCGAAGCCTATCAGGCCCTGACTTCTGAGCAAACCCAGGCCATACGTGAAAATGATTTAGGGATCATCAGTATCCCCTATATCGGACTTGGGGTGGTGGTGGTGGTGATTTTTGTCATCATCGCCCTAACGAAAATCCCCAAGACCGCGGAAGAAGATAAAATGTCCTTGTCTGAGTCCTTTCAAAAACTTTGGGCCAATGCCAATTACAAAAAGGGGGTACTTGCCCAGGCCTTTTATGTTGGTGCCCAGATCATGTGTTGGACCTATATTTTTCAATATGTCGATCATCTGAATGCCAGCCTTCCGGAGGGCGCAGAATTGACGGCTACCTGGTACAATGTCGCTGCCATGGTGTCTTTTTTGATAGGAAGATGGATCGGCACCGCATTGATGAAAAGCTGGAATCCATCCAGATTGCTGATGCTGTTTGGTGTGGGTGGCGTTGTGATGTCAGCTGGGGCAATCTTGCTGCCGGGAATAGTTGGCTTGATTTCTCTGGTTGGGATTTCGGTTTTCATGTCCATCATGTTTCCGACCATTTACGGGATCGCATTAAAAGGGATGGGAGACGAAGCCAAAATCGGTTCAGCTGGTTTGGTCATGGCAATTGTTGGAGGGGCACTGATGCCAGTTTTACAAGGTAGTATCCTGGATTGGGGAGGACCTGGCTTTGCCGATGTACAGGTATTGGGCGCTATCCCGGAAGTGAAATTCAGTTTTATCCTGCCAATGATTTGCCTGGCCGTCGTGGCTTGGTATGGACGCAACAGTTACCAAAACACCGACGCATGAAAACGACCAGATTTTGCTTAGCCTGCGATCTGAAAAATGATCCAACATTGATTGCCCAATACGAGGACTATCACGCTCAAGGAAATGCCTGGCCGGACATTACTGCCAGCATCCGGGATGCAGGGATTGTCGACATGCAAATCTTTCGTACGGGCAACCGTCTTTTCATGATCATGGAAGTGGATGAAAGATTTGATCCAAATAAAAAAGCCCAAATGGACGCTGACAATCCAAAGGTGCAGGAATGGGAAAAGCTGATGGATGGTTTCCAACAGCGCCTTCCCTGGGCTCAGGACGGAGAAAAATGGGTGGAAATGGCGCAAATATTTCAATTGGGGGAATAGGCATTGGGGGTTTTCAGGTAACGAAAAATAGTTTCCCGATAGTCATCAATTTGTCAACTCAAAAAGGCGCAAAGAATACGAAGCATTCTTTGCGCCTTATGATAAAATTCAAATTTATATTGAATCGTTTTTACTGAATGGTAAAGGCTTTGGTTATGACTTCGCCATCAATCCAGACCCGAATCCAATAGGTACCTGACACGTATTGATCAACGGCCAGATTTTTCTCCCAGGTTCCTGGCTCAGCAATCGATTCTGTTCCCTCCATTAAGGCCTGTCCCAATGCATTGGTCAGTTCAAACCTCAATTCTCCAGCGGGTATTTGCTCAAAGGAAAAGGTCAATTTCGTACTGGCTGGATTGGGAAAAAGCTCCATCACTAGTTCTGATGCAGGAATGGCGAGACGGCTGTTAACCGCAGGATTGTCAATCACGAGATAGGCGACTTCCTCCTTGCCATGACTTCGCTCATTGTCGGCCATTTGATCTTCCAGTGCAACCAGGGTAATCTGGGAGGTAGTCAGTGGATTGGCACCATAAAGCACTGGCGTATACCCATCATTCCAATTGATACCTGATGCACTCAATACTGCCACGTCAGGATTGGTGAGACCAGAAACATTGTATTTAAAGCCATTGGCATTGTTGTCTGGCCCTTTGATTGAATTCCCTCCTCTGCCAGCAGTGTAACTGAGACCATTGACGATCCCAGTCCCCTGCTCTATTACAATGACACCCAACGTCTCATTGGCACGGCTGAGATTAGGATCCTGCCCAACATGCTTGGATAAATTGAGAACACTCGCCGTAGGCGCGTCAGATTTAGAACCACCCGCTGCATAAAAGGTGGACCAATTGGCATCATTTTCTGTCATCACCTGCCCGAGCACCACCGGGCTTGTGTAGGCATTGCTGTAAACCGCGGTTTCCTCTACATAAGAACTGGAATGAGAGGTCACAGTGGACTGGAAGCGGAAGGCTTCCATGTCGATTCCATCTGCGGCCTGCGTGTAAACGCCTGCCTCGACCACCGTGTAGTAAACATCTACCCCACTGACTGGATTGCCGGATGGATTTTGGACTTTCAATTCAAAGCTGTTGCCACTGGCATTGCGAATCCGGCTTGTCATAGATGGATCTGACTGTGCGCTCATGTGTGGCGTTGCCACCACGACCATTTCTGCATAACTGTTTTGTAGATTCACCGTTATCCAACTATCGGACACCCCGGAAACACGGCCCGCCTCAATGACCAATCCTGCGCCAAGGGTAGAGACGTTCACCGATGTGGTTTCAGTACAATTGATCGCGTCTGTTACGGTTACGGAATCTGTCCCACCAGCCAAACCTGAGATGTCTTCGCTCGTGGCTGCATTGGACCATAGGAAGGTATAAGGCGCACTTCCACTTGAGACGCTCAGATCAATGGCTCCATCTGCAGCAGCTGGTGCACTTTCATCAGTTACGGTGGTAGCCAACAGAATTTGCGCCCCCTGACTGATGATGACGGTGTCCATTGCTTCACAGCCATTGTTGTCAGTCGCTGTAACGATATAGGTTCCGGCAGTTAAATCACTGATGGAAGCGGTATTGGCACCATTGGACCAGCTGTAGGTGATTGGGACCACGCCTCCGGATATCGCTGCTGAAGCAGTTCCATCGTTGCCATTGAAGCAAGTTGCATCTGTACCAATTGCCACTACATCCAGATCACATGGTGGTGGTGCAATGCCAATCGTCGTTGAACCACTGGCCGAACAGTTGTTGGCATCGGTGAGGTTCACTGAATAAGTTCCCTCGGCAAGAGAGGTAATATCTTCTGTGGTGGCGCCATTGGACCATAAGTAGGTATAAGGAGCAGTGCCACCATTTACGGTCAGATCAATGGCACCATCGGTAGCACCGCTGGTGGAAACACCCGTTTCGTCAAAGCTTAACACAATTGGGGCGGGTTCAACCAGCGTAACGGAACGATTGAGCACACAGCCTGCATCATCTGCAATGCTGACCGAATAAGTTCCTCCCGATAAGTTACTGATGCCATTGCTTGTGCCACCAATGGACCAGCTATACGTATAAGGTGCCTGTCCACCTGAAACCATTGCCATTGCACTGCCGTCATTGCCACCAGGACAAGTCGGATCAGTTCCCGATACAGTTGCACTGAAAGACGAGCAGTCGATAGTTGGGGCATCAAAGACTGCATAGGCCACTTGTTCTTTATTGTGGCCACGTTCCGCATCTGCCAGCTGATCTTCCAATGCAACGAGCGTAATCTGGGTACTGCTAATTGGCGTTGGTCCATACAGGACAGGTGTATAACCGTCATTCCAGTTGATGCCAGCCGCACTCAAGACGGCAGTCGTGGGACTGGTCAAACCTGAAAAATTATACTTAAAGCCATTCGCACTGTTGGAAACCCCACGGATGCTGTTGCCTCCCAGCGCTGCTGTATATGCCAGACCATTGACCGAACCACTCCCCTGCTCTATCACGATGACGCCAAGGGTTTCATCCGCACGGATCGTATTGGGATCTTGCCCGACATGTTTTGAGATGTTCAGGATACTGGCAGTTGGCGGATCAGCTTTTCCGGCTCCTGAAGCATAAAACACCGACCAATTGACATCATTTTCCGTCATTACCTGCCCAAGTACGACTGGATTGTTGTAGCTATTGCTATAACTCACCCCTTCCGGCGCATAACTATTGGCATTTGAGGTAGCAGTTGAGATATGGGTAAATGCCTCCATATCAATGCCGTCGTCAGTCGCATTGTAAACGCCGGCCTCGACCACTGTATAATAGACATCTACACCACTGATTGGGTTTCCAGATGGATTCTGGACCTTCAATTCGAAGGTATTGCCACTGGCATTGCGAATCCGGCTTGTTATCGTAGGATCAGCCTGGGCCACCATGTGGGGGGTTGCCACCACAACCATCTCTGCATAACTATTTTGCAGACTCACTGTGGTCCAGGCATCTGTTACGCCATTCACCACGCCAGACTCAATCACCAATCCCGCGCCTAAAGTTGCAATGGTAACCGAAGTAGTCTCCGTACAGGAATTGGCATCCGTTACGCTGACCGAATAGCTACCTCCCGTCAGACCAGATACATCCTCAGTCGTCTCATTGTTTGACCACAGGAAAGTGTAAGGCGCGACACCATTGGCAACCGTCAAATCAATGCTTCCATCCGAGAGGCCGGGACCACTTTCGTCTGAAATACTTGCGGTCAGCATGATTTGATTAGGTTGATCAATGACAACGGTATCGAGAACTTCACATCCGTTGTTATCGGTAACTGTTACCGTGTAGGTTCCGGCAGACAAATTGCTGGCCAGAGCAGTATTCTCACCATTAGACCAGCTGTAGGCATAAGGCGGTGTCCCTCCATTGGCCACGACCGAAGCAGAACCATCTGTGGCATTGAAACAGCTCACATCAGTCCCGGACGCACTTGCGGTCAGCGTACAAGGGGGCGGCGCTACACCAATTGTTGCCGAATCAGTTTTCACACAACCCATATTGTCTGTAACACTCACGACATAAGTTGCTTCTGAAATATTAGAGAGGTCCTGAGTGGTGGCTCCATTTGACCATAGATATGTATAAGGAGCCGTACCGCCAACAACACTCAAATCAATCGCCCCATCACTTGCTCCACTCACTGTAACACCTGTTTCAATGAAGGTCAGCTGCAACGCATCCGGCTCAGTTAGGCTGAGTGAACGATTGAGTCCACAACCAAGTGCATCGGTGATGGTAACACTATAATTACCTCCTCCCAAGCCATTGATCGAAGCCGTTGTGGCACCATTTGACCAAGCGTAGTTGTACGGCATCTGGCCGCCTGATACATTGGCTTGAGCGCTACCATCAGCAGCACCAAAACAAGAAGGATCTATCCCACTCACAGTGGCCATAAAGCTGGAGCAGTCAACGGTGGGGGCGTCAAATACGGCATACGCAACCTGCTCTTTGTTGTGGCTACGCTCTGCATCTGCCAGCTGATCTTCCAATGCTACCAACGTAATCTGGGTATTGGTAATCGGGGTAGCCCCATACAAGACAGGCGTATAACCATCATTCCAATTAATTCCAGACGCACTCAGGACTGCTGTAGTCGGGTTGGTCAAACCAGAGAAATTATACTTAAAGCCATTGGCATTATTGGAGACTCCTCGGATGCTATTCCCCCCTAATGCTGCGGTATAGGTCAAACCATTAACAGAACCATTACCTTGCTCCATAACGATTACACCAAGGGTTTCATCAGCCCGGCTTGTATTCGGATCCTGTCCTACATGTTTTGACACATTTAGAATCGTCGCAGATGGCGGATCAGCTTTCGTCTGTCCACTCGCGTAAAAGCTTGACCAGTTGGGATCATTTTCCGTCATGACCTGACCCAGGACAACCGGATTGGTGTATGTATTGCCATAGGCGACAGCTTCTGGCACATAGCTATTGGAGTTGGAAGTTGATGTGGACAAAAAGGTGAAAGCTTCCATATCGATGCCATCATCAGCCTGATTGTATACCCCGGCTTCCACGACGGTATAATAGACATCAACGGGACTGAGAGAATTACCAGAAGGGTTTTGCACCTTCAATTCAAAGCTATTCCCAACAGCATTTCTAATACGGGTAGTCAAAGAGGGATCAGAGGCCGATACCATATGAGGCGTGGCCACAACAACCATTTCAGTATATGAGTTTTGTAAAAATACTGTAACCCAATTATCCGCAACACCATTTTTCACGCCTGCCTCGATTTGTAATCCAATCGGACCAGTCAGGGTCATGATCATGAGACTATCGATCGCATTGCATCCCAGGCTGTCGCTCACGCTTACGCTATACGTCCCACCGCTTAGATTGGATAGATCTTCACTGGTGGCCCCATTTGACCACGCAAAAGTATAAGGTGGTGTGCCACCAGCAATGCTGATGTCAATGCCTCCATCCATTGCACCCGGTGCAGATTCATCAATACCAATCATATTACTGATCAGTAAGTCGCACGGATTCGATTCGACTACAATCGTATCAACCGCTACACAGCCAAATGTATCGATTACACTCACTGAATAGGTTCCAGCGGTGAGATTATTCAAATCTTCTGTTGTG
>JBCBZF010000980.1:0-2747 GCA_039815525.1 Bacteroidota bacterium
TTCAGAGGCTGAGATTATTGCTTTTTCTTCGATTTTCGAAGAAATTGATGCATCACATTCACCTTTTTGAAACGTCATTTGTGCATGAATTTTCGCTTCATTTTCGCTGCATTGCTGTTGTTTTCATTTGGATTAATTTCCTCGCCCTCATTCGCCGAGTCAAATGATAAAGCCCTGGAGGAATTAGAGGCACTCTTGGTACGGGCCCGTTCAAACTTGTCTTCTCCAGGTGATTCAAGCCTTCATTTGTTGAAAGAAGCACTTGATATTGCTCATGAAGCCGACTTGCCAATGAAAGAGGCAGATGCGGGCTTGCTGCTTGCTTACTTTTACCATAACAGGGCTGAATACGCTCTTGCCCTTGAATACATCGAGGGTGTGCTGAGCATTACGCTACAGCATCAACTCCTGCGCAAACACTGTGGCGCACTACAGGCGATGGCTGATATCCAACGGAAGTTGGGCAATGAACAAAAGGCGCTTGAGCTCTATCTCCGTTCCATGGACATTGCCAGAGACAATGATTTTCCGACCATCATCGGGAATGGATATTTGAACATTGCTCCTATCTACTTTACCGACGCTCAATTTGACGCCGGCCTGGACGCATCTCGACGGGCATTGACATTTTACAGGGAAGCCGGAGACAGTATCAGGATCGGGATCATTTTGCATAACCTGGGAACGGTCTATCAGGATCTTGACAGTCTTGAAACAGCGTTAAGATATTACGAAGAGGCCAGCGTCATCTTCCATCGAAAAAATGCCCAAAAACATCGAAGTGTCAACCTGCTCTTAATCGGGACCATACACAGCATGCAAAAGGCATATTCGAAGGCCTTATCCGCTATCAGAAAAGCCCTTCAAATTGCTGAAGAAGGTAAATTTCAAGCTGAAGTCTGTAGCATTCACATCCAGATTGCTGATTTATTTTTTGTCATGGGTCAGTACGACTCCTGTCGAATCCATGCAGACATTGCATTGAGCCAGGCGATACGTAAGAAACACGCCTCACGGGAGCGAAAAAGCAGGCTATTACTCTTTCGGTTGTTTTCTCAACACGGGGAAAAGGTGCTTGCAGACCTTCATTATGATCGATGGAAGCATTTGCAGGATTCATTGTACGAGGTAAAAAGGACCGAAGACCTTACCGCTGCCCGTATCCGTTTTGAAACAGAAGAGAAAGACGTCAAAATTGCCCTTTTGCAAGCTGAGTCACATGCCCAAACCCGATTTCGTAACCTCCTCATCTTCGCCGCAGGCTTGCTGTTTCTGTTACTCCTCCTGTTATTAAATCGACTACAGCTGGCCCGGAAGCTGTTACAACATGAAAAGACGCGGCTCAGGTTGGAAGGAGACATTCAGGAGAAAGAGAAAGCAAGGATTGATGCAGAACAGGAATTGGCGCATCATCAGTTGACGCGTGAGTTGGATCAAAAAAATCGCGAGTTGACATCAACAGCCATGAATCTGATGCATAAAAATGAAGCTTTATCTGATGTTTTAGACAAACTCGCCTGTCTGCAAAAGCACTTGCCAACAGAATACGCCCAGCAAGTCCGTAACATCGCCAATCTTATTCCCAATGGGCTGAGAATGGATAAAGACTGGGAATACCTAAAGCTTCATTTTGAGGAAGTTCATCCTGATTTCTTCCAAAAATTACGTCAAAAATTCCCCGGATTAACCGAATCAGAACTCAAACATTGTGCTTATATCAGACTCAATCTGTCCAACAAAGCAGTTGCCCGCCTGGTACACATCAGCGACCGAAGCGTACAAATGGCCCGCTACCGGATCAAGAAAAAACTCAATCTCCTTAGAGAAGACTCTTTATCCGCTTTTATCGGCCAAATTTGATTCTGTAGGGGGATTGTAGCCAGCTTTGTAGGGTTTTTGTAGCGGGGGAAACCATTGGACTTTTCATGATGATACACACCTTGAGATCATGGTCTCATGGCCAGAATTTCTTGGTTCAACACAAACAAAAAACTGTATCTCATGAAATCAATTTTCACACAATTGGCCTTATTTTGTCTGCTCGCTTGTCTATGCTTTCAGCTGCAGGCACAAATCGTCGACAACACTGCCTCTACGACTTACACGCGATTTGAAGCTGCGACCAAAACCTGGGGCGGTTCTCATGCCCTCTTATTCAATGCCTATATGAGCGGGACCCAGGTGAGCGGTGGTCTTGACAAATTTGGGAACACCAAATACTTCAATCATGTCGGTGCATATGGAGGCGGCGCGGGATCCATCATGTTTTTTGGAAATGGCGGGATGATGGATTTTTTAATTTCCCCCACCTCTACCGGTAAAAATACCAATGTCAATTGGGGGATTCCCAAAATGCGGATCATGCGCAATGGATTTGTGGGAATTGGTACGACGGCACCCGCGGCCCATCTTGATATCAATGGGGTGGCGATGGCAAATTACATGATTGTCAACCCACAAAACACCAGCCTTGAAGGCGGTGAGTTGCGTCTCGATGGAGCCGGTACATTCAACCAATGGCATATTGACAACTATGCGGGCAGACTCCGTTTCCATCACAGTGGTACATCCTTCATTGACATCAAAAACAATGGGAATGTCGGGATAGGCACCAATAATCCCGAATCCAATCTGCATATCCACAGTGCCAACAATGATGGTGACAAGTTGGTCTCCTTTAGCCGGCAGGGCATCGGCCACAGCTTTCGGTTCAAAATGGGTACGGATGGTCAGATGGTGATCACCAA